>NZ_JBEYXW010000033.1:0-66057 GCF_040645195.1 Saccharomonospora sp. NPDC046836 | reverse complement strand
GTTGCCCGCTCCCGCACGCGAGTTGCCCGCTCCCGCACGCGAGTTGCCCGCTCCCGCACGCGAGTTGCCCGCTCCCGCACGCGAGTTGCCCGCTCTGGCTCGCGAATTGCGCGCTATGGTCTGCGAGTTGCCCGTTCGTGCACACGAGTCCCCGACTCGTGCGCACGAGTTGCCCGTTCCCGCGAGTGGTGGGCCATGCCCTATGGCAACTCGCGCACCCGGGCGGGGGACTCGCACCGGAGCGGGCGTTTGGTCTGCCTGGGTGGGCATTTCGCGCACCCGAATGGGCAACTCGCGCGCCTGGGCGGGCAACTCGCGCACGGGAGTGGGGGACTCGCGTGCCTGGGCGGGGGACTCGCGCACCGGAGCGGGGGACTCGCGCACGGCGCGGCGTTAGGTGCCGAGCATGGTGCGCATGTGGCCGATCTCGTCGGTCTGGCCGGTGATGATCTCCTGCGCCATCTCGACGGCGCGGGTTTCGATGCCGCTGACCAGGTGCTCCTCCGCCATCGTGAGCGCGCCCTCGTGGTGGGTGATCATCAGCTGTAGGAACAGCCGGTCGAACTCGGCGCCCTTGGCGTTGCGGAGCTCCTCCAGTTGCTCCTCGGTCGCCATGCCCGGCATGAGCCCGTGCTGATGCTCACCGTGCCCGCCCTCGGCAGCCTCGCTGTCACGGTTCTGCTGCAGCCACGACTCCATCACCCTGATCTCCGCCTCCTGCGAGGCCGCCATGCGGTCGGCAAGGTTCTTCAGCTGGTCGCTGGCGGCACGATCAGGCACGAGATCCGTCATCGTGAGGGCCTGCTGGTGGTGGGGAATCATCATCGTCATGTACTGGAAGTCCGCAGCGTTGGGCTGAACCACTTCCTGGTAGTCGCCTGCCTGCTCGCCTGGCACCACCTTGGCTTCCTCGCCAGGGCGCCCCGGCACGATCAGCGGGGCCGCGTCCTCCTCGGGGGGAGCCTCGTCGGCAGTGCAGCCTGCCAGCCCAACACACAACAAGATGGCGGCCATACCCGCCGCCAGCCGCCTACTCATGCGCGCAAGCGAACATCCTCCGCCCCTGTGAAGTCAATATCGGACCGGGTGCTTTGGGAGAAAAACCCTCCCTTAGTCGCTTTCAGGACGCCGGGCTGAAGGCCACAATGGCTCGACCCTTGCCCGTCGAGAGGAGAACTTCACAGTGAAGTCTCGCCGAGGTCGCCGCTGGAGCGGTGTGCTCGTGGCCGCCGCTGCCGCCGTGGTGGCCGCAGGAAGTGCCACCGCCACCGCAACGGCACAGACCACGATTCCTGGTGTGGACGAGATCGTCCACACCTCGAACATCAAGCACCTCGCCAACCTGCCGAAGCAGGGCACGTTCGACAACCGGTCGGCCCTCAACAGTGACATCGCGTTCACCAAGAACCACGCGATCGTCGGCAACTACAACGGCTTCGCCGTCTACGACATCAGGAAGCCGCAGAAGCCGCGGCTGGTGAGCCAGGTGCACTGCCCCGGTTCGCAGAACGACGTCTCGATTTCGGGCAACCTGCTCATCACCTCCACCGACCAGCCCCGGACCGATGACAGCTGCAGCAGCCAGGCTTCGGTGGCATCGAACCCGACGGCCTGGGAGGGCGTCAGGGTCTGGGACATCAGCGACCTGGCCAACCCGGAGTACGTCGCGGCCGTGCGCACCGACTGCGGTTCGCACACCAACACGATCGTGCCCGACCGCAAGCGTGGCTCGGTGATCGTGTACGTCTCCTCGTACTCGCCTGCCGACAACTTCCCGAACTGCCAGCCGGCGCACGACAAGATCTCGATCGTCGAGGTCCCGGTGAAGAAGCCGGAGCAGGCTGCCCTGGTCGCGACCCCGGTGCTGTTCCCGGAGGGCGGTAACGAGGGTGGCCCGAACCCCGACGGCACCCGCCGTTCGGCCACCACGGGTTGCCACGACCTGACCGCCTACCCCGAGAAGAACCTCATGGCGGGCGCGTGCATGGGTGACGGCATTCTGCTGGACATCACTGACAAGCTGAACCCGCGCGTCATCGAGCAGGTTCAGGACAACGTGAACTTCGCGTTCTGGCACAGCGCCACCTTCAACAACGCCGGCACCAAGGTGATCTTCACCGATGAGCTCGGCGGCGGTGGCCTGGCGACCTGCAACGAACGGTTCGGGCCCACCCGGGGTGCCAACGGCATCTACGACATCAAGGGCAAGGGTTTCGACCTGTCGCTGGAGTTCCAGAGCTACTACAAGATCTCGCGGCACCAGGCCGACACCGAGAACTGCGTGGCACACAACGGTTCGCTGATCCCGGTGAAGGGCCGCGACATCATGGTCCAGGCCTGGTACCAGGGCGGCATCTCGGTGTTCGACTTCACCGACTCGGCCAACCCGAAGGAGATCGCCTACTTCGAGCGTGGCCCGCTGTCCACCACGGAGAACATCACCGGTGGATCGTGGTCGGCGTACTACTACAACGGCTACATCTTCTCGTCGGACATCCAGAAGGGCTTCGACGTTCTCGCGCTGAACGACCCGCGTACTGCGTCGGCCAAGTCCGTCAGGTACGACGAGTTCAACCCGCAGAGCCAGCCCCGCTACGGTCGCTGACCGACCACGAGCCACGCGGCGGCGTCCGCCGGCAGCCTGCCCGCCACCATGGGGGCGCTGGACAGGAGGACCTCGCCGCGTGGCACGGGGACCGGGGCGGCTGACGTATTGAGTGCGCAAACCAAGCCGCCGGGCCTTCGCCGATAGGCGAAGCAGCCCGGCGGTGCGCCGTACCATTCGACCTCGTCGCCGGTGCAGGCCGGATGTTCGCGCCGCAGTTGGAGGGCACGGCGGTACAACGAGAGCGTGGAGGACTCGTCCTCCAACTGCGTTTCGACGGTCAGCGTTGCCCATTCCGCGGGGACCGGCCAGTTGCCGGGGAGCGTGGAGAACCCGAACGGCGGCTTGTTGCCTTCCCACGGGATCGGTACTCGCGGGTCCTCTCCGGGTAGGCCGAGCTCCTCGCCGTTGTACAGACTCAGCGCTCCCGGCAACCCGAGTAGGACGAGTGCCATCGCCCGCGCCCGGTTCAGCCCTCGGAGACCGTCGCCGTAGCGGGACGCCTGGCGCGGCAGGTCGTGGTTGGACAGTGCCCAGGCAGGCGGTGCCCCGGTCGGCGCCACTGTCGCCAGCGCACGTCCGATCGATGCCTGCAGCGCGTCGGCGTCGAACGGGGTGCTCGCCAAGCGCGGGTTGACGGCGAGATGGAGTTCCCCTGGCCGCAGGTAACGCGCGAAGCGTTCGTCCGTCACGCCGCCGATGTCGCCGAGTAGCACGGCGTGCGGGTACTCGTCGAGTACCTTCCGGATCATCTGGTGGACGTCGTGCACGCCCTCGACGTCGAAGCCCGCGCCGAATCCCTGAGCCTCCGGGGCGAGGTCCCGTGGCTTGGCCAGCGCGGAGGCCGCCGCGATCTGGATCCCGTCCACCCCACGATCCAGCCAGAACCGCAATGTGCGCTCGAAGTCGGCGGGCACCTGCGGGTTCGCCCAGTTCAAATCCGGTTGCCGGGGACCGAAAAGGTGCAGGAACCACTTCCCGTCGCCGGCTCGGGTCCAGGCAGGCCCGCCGCCGACCGCGGACCAGTTGTTGGGCGGGAGCGCGCCGGCCTCGCCCCGGCCGTCACGAAAGTGGTACCGGTCGCGTTCTGGGCTGCCGGGCCGAGCGGCCAGCGCGGCGGCGAACCACGTGTGCTTGTCACTGGTGTGGTTGGGCACCAGATCCACCACGACGCGGATGCCGTAGCCGTGTGCCTCGGCGACGAGCGCGCCGAACGTGTCCAGGTTGCCGAGCACCGGGTCGACAGCGCGCGGGCCGGCGATGTCGTAGCCGTCGGCGGCCATGGGGGAGAGGTAGAAGGGCGTCAGCCGGATCGCGTCCACCCCGAGCAGGTCGAGGTAGCCCAGCCGGCCGCGGATGCCTTCGAGATCCCCGACGCCGTCGCCGTCGAAATCAGCGAACGAGCGGACGAAGATCTCGTAGAAGACGGCAGTCCGCCACCAGCCGGGGGCCGTCGGTTCGGTGCGTCTGGCGGCGGCTCGGCGCACGCGCGGTCACTCCCAGCTGTTCAGCATCGACTGCGCGGCCATCTCCAGGTACTGCCACAGCTGGCTGCGGTAGGGCTCGTCGATGGCGGTCTCGTCGACGGCGATGCGCATCGCTCGCAGCCAGGCGTCCCGCTCGACCGGCCCGATCTTGAACGGGGCGTGCCGCATCCGGAGCCGGGGATGACCGCGCTGCTCGGAGTAGGTGTGCGGGCCGCCCCAGTACTGCATCAGGAACAGCCGGAGCCGCTCCTCGGCAGGCCCGAGATCGGGCTCCGGGTAGAGCGGGCGCAGGACCTCGTCCGCGGCGACCTCGACGTAGAAGCGCGCGATCAGCTTGCGGAACGTCGGTTCGCCGCCCACCGCCTCGTAGAAGCTGCGCGGATCGGTCGCGTCCTGTTCGCTGCTCACCTCAGCCACCTCTCCATTCTGCTCTGCCTGGTGTCGCGTACCGGTCTCAGGCGCTGTTCGCAGGGCCCGGGCTGTACAGCCGACCCAACGGCGGTTCGAACCCGGCCCGTTCGAAGGCGGGCAGGATCTCGGCGCGAAGCGCCCGCTGTACGGCCCACTGACGGCCCGGGCGCACCTTAACCGTGAGCCGCAGCTGCATGCCCTCGGGCGTGACGTTCTCCACGCCGAGCACGTCGGGTGGGTCGAGGATGTCCGGAGCGATCGACTGCCTGGCGACGGCCTCGGCCGCCACTTGTTCGAGTACAGCCGTCGCCGTGTTCACGTCGGTGTTGTAGTTGAGCGGGATGTCCACCACCGCGATCGCGTAGCCCTGGCTGGAGTTGCCGACACGCAGCACCTCCCCGTTGCGGACGTACCAGACCGTGCCGTTGACGTCGCGCAGTGTGGTGATGCGCAGACCGACGGCCTCCACCGTGCCGGAGGCCTCACCGAGGTCGACGACGTCGCCGACGCCGTACTGGTCCTCGAGCATCATGAAGATGCCGGACAGGAAGTCGCGCACCAGGTTCTGCGCACCGAAACCGATTGCCACACCGACGATGCCCGCCGAGGCGAGGATGGGCGCGAGATCGATCCCCAGCTCACCGAGGATCATGATCGACGCGAGGCCGAAGACCACCAGGCTCGTGAGCGATCTGAGCACCGAGCCGATGGTTTTGGCTCGCTGCCGTCGCCGTTCGATGATCAGCGGCCCCAGCACCTCGGGAGCTCGCTCACGCAGCGGGCGCAGCAGTGCGGGCAGCTTGTTCTCGGAACCGTTCTCCGGGGTCCGCGTGAGCCGGTCGATGACCTTGCGGACCAGGTATCGCGCGAGGATCGCGACAACGACGATCAGCAAGATGCGCAAAGGCTTGGCCACGAGCCAGGTCGCCGAACCCGCCAGCCATTCGTTACCGGTCATCCGCCAGACCTGCTGGCACCACGTGCCCGCTTCCTGAACACAGGAGGGCGGATCGCTGAGCAGCTGCTCCACTTGGGGACTTGCTCCTTTCCGTCACTGTGACGCCGCCCACTCTGCTAGCCCAGGCAGAGCCCCCCGTGAGGCATGTTGACCACGTCGAGTCCACGGCAACCGTACTTGGGCAGAACACGTTGCCTAACACACGTGCGTTTCGGGTGCGTTTTGTGGTCGACTAGGGCATCACCGGTGGAGGTGGTCGTGTGCCAGACCGACAACCCAGCCCCCACGGCGCCCACGCCCGGCATCCGGCCGGGTCGGCGCCGGAGGCGAAACTGTGCGCGCCGATAGGCGGCGCCAGTTCTGGCGGCTCGCATACCAGCGGGCCCCAGCCGACTGGGCCCCCGACGCGCGCGGGCAGGATCACCCGCTCGCACAGTCAGCGGCGCTCACGTGATCCTGGCGGCGGTTCGTCGGCACCAGGCTGGGGCAAGCGCCGTGTGCTCTTGCTCAATGCGACGTTCGAGCCACTCACCGCTCTTCCACTGCGCAGGGCCATCGTCCTACTCATCTGTGGGAAGGCGGAGGTCGTCCACGAGGATCCGGCCGGACTCACGCTGCGCGCCGCGACGACGACGGTCGACGTGCCGTCGGTGATCCGGCTGAGCACGTATGTGCGGGTACCTTATCGCGCACAGGTTCCGCTCACGCGAGCCGGGTTGATGCACCGGGACCGGTTCCGCTGTGCCTACTGCGGCGGTCGCGCGGAGACGATCGATCATGTGGTGCCGCGCAGCCGTGGCGGCGCGCACTCATGGCAGAACTGCGTGGCGTGTTGCGCGAAGTGCAACCACCGCAAGGCGGACAAGCTGCTCTCGGAGATCGGCTGGCGGCTGCGGGTGGTGCCGCAGGCGCCGCACGGGCCGCACTGGCGTCTGCTCGCGCACTCCACGGAGGCGGATCCGGCGTGGCAGCAATACCTCGGCGCCCCAGCCGCATAGTGCGCGGCCGGGGGCGTGCCGTGGCGGTATCGGAATTCGTGGTGGGGCGTTCGGGCGAGAGCGTGACGGCTAGGCGGTGACGCGCGTGCCGCGGGTGACGCGGGTTCCCCTGGTAACGCGGGTGCCCATCGTGACCCGAGTGCCCATGGTGACTCGCGTGCCGCGGGTGACCCTGGTGCCCATGGTGACGCGGGTGCCACGAGTGACTCGCGTACCGCGCGTGACGCGGGTACCGGCCGTCACTCGGGTGCCGCAGGTAACCCGTGTACCGCGGGTGACGCGCGTGCCTCGGTCAGCGGACAGCTCGAAACGGGACGAAACGGTGTCGTAGTTCGTTTCGGCGGGGGTCAGGACGGTGAGCATCAGAAATCCTCCTGTGACCGATGGATTCGTGGCGGGAAGCGGAGGGGTGAGGCGCAAGGCCCGTACAGGTGAAAAACGTACGAGGATCGCCGAGAACGGACAAGACCGTCGCGCTGGGTGCCGCCGCCCGTACGGTGAGGTGCAACCTTTCGCCAACGGTGCTTCAGCCCAACGTGGTATGACGTTCGTGGCAAGCGGCGGACGGCGGCCTTTTCGCGACGAACGGCGACGTGTTCTGTACTGGTTCTGTCCTGGCACCTGACGTGCCGCGCAGGCGCATCGGATACCCTGCGCTCGTGAGCATCCTCGAGACGATCCTGGTCTTCGCGGTGATCCCGCTCGCCATCTACGGTTTGTTCGCCTTGCTGACGCTGCGGTCGAGGTTCGCAGGTCGGCCAAGGTACCGGCCGGGACAGGCGTGGGAGTACCCGCCGACGTGGTGGAGCGCCAACTCTGCGAGCGCGGGCGACTCGCACGCCGCTGGCGAGACGGCGACGCCGTCGACGGTTCGAGGAGGTGCCAGTGGTCGCTGGTGAGCTGGTTCAGGTGGAGGAAGGTACATCGAGTGGGCTGGAGGGCACTTCCCTGCAGCCCGGCGCCGTAGTTACCGCGAGCGGCCGGATCTCGGTAGCGCAGATGTACGAGCCCGCTGCTCCAAAAGGCCCATTCAGTACGGCGCAACTGGCGCGACTCGATGAGGCGCTGACACTGGCCAGCCGGGAAACCGGTCTGGACTTCAGTATCTACCTCGGCGAGCTCGGTGGCGACAGCCGTGCGGGTGCCGAATCGCTACACGCCCAGCTCGGCGCACAGCGCGACAACGCCGTGCTGATCGCCGTGTCGCCGGGGGAGCGCGTCGTCGAGGTCGTCACGGGCGCCGAGGCGCTGCACCGCCTGCCCGATCGTGGTGCGAAGCTCGCCGTGATGAGCATGGTCGCCTCCTTCAAGGAGGGCGACCTCATCGGCGGGCTCGTCAACGGTCTGCGCATGATGGCCGACCAGGCAGGCCCCGCCCCCAAACAGTAGGAATGGCCTCGAACGGCCGGTTACCGACGCCGTCGGTAACCGGCCGTTCTGCCGTCTCAGCTCTCGTCGAACTCGCGGGCGGCGAGCGCGCGTACGATACCGGCCCTGCCCTCGGACACCAAGCGGCGCAAGGCGGGAGCGTGCTCGCCCGCCAGCCACGCATCGGCTGCCGCGACGGCCTCCCGTGTCACCGCCCACGACGGGTACAGGCCGACGACCGTTGGCTGGGCCCGCTCGCTCGAACGTCGGCGCCAGACCTCGTCGATGGCCGCGAAGTAGGTGGCAACGTACTCGCCGAGCAGGTGCTTCTGCGTCGGGTGCGAGAAGCCCGCGATGATGGCTTCGTTCACGGCGTTGGGCAGTTCGTCGTCGTAGACAGCGCGCTGCCAGGCATGCGCTTTCGCTTCCGCCGTCGGGCGCAGCGCGCGTGCTCGCTCGGCCTGCCGGCGGCCGGCAGCCGTGTCGTCACGCGCCTGCTCCGCGTCGATCTCCGCGTCGCCTGCCACACCGTGCGCGACGAGCGCGTGCAGCAGCCGCCAGCGCAGATCCGTGTCCACCGTCAGGCCCGCCAGCGGTGCGGAACCGTCGAGCCAGCCGCGCAGGACCGCAACGGTCGGCTCATCGAGCACCGAACCGGCCAGCGAGTTCACGAACGCCAGCTGGTGGTCGGAGCCGGGTTCGGCCGCGCCGGCCAGCTCCAGCAGCCGGGCAGTGAACGCCGGCCAGCCGGCCTGCCGAGCCCACGTTTCCTCGGCATAGGAGTTCAGCGCTGTCTGCGCCTGCAGCAGCACTCGTTGCACCACACCGACCTCGGTCTCGGCGTGGATGCCGCGCAGCACCAGCCGGACGAAGTCACGCGCCTTCAGCTCCGCCTCGCGGGTCATCTCCCACGCGGCCGACCAGCACAGGGTGCGCGGCAGCGGCTCGGTGATGTCGCCGATCCGGTCGATCAGGGTGACCAGCGAGTCGCTGTCGAGCCGCATCGTGCAGTAGGTCAGGTCGTCGTCGTTGACGAGCACCAGCTTGCCGGCCGGGGTGCCGACCAGCTCGGCGACCTCGGTCTGCTGCCCGGTCACGTCGAGCTCAACGCGCTGCGTGCGCACGATCTTGCCCGCGTCGTCGTCGTCGTAGACGCCCACGGCCACCCGGTGCGTCCGCAGCTCACCCGCGCCCGGCTTGGCGCCGCCCTGCAGCACTGCGAAGGAGGTGAACCGGCCTGCTTCGTCGACCTCGTACCGTGGTCGCAGCGAGTTCAGCCCCGTGGTCTCCAGCCACTGCGCGCTCCACCACGACAGGTCGCGGCCGGACGCCTCCTCCAGCGCACCGAGCAGGTCGCCGAGCGTCGCGTTGTCCCATGCGTGCTTACGGAAGTAGACCTTCAACCCGGCGAGGAAGTTGTCCAGACCAACGTAGGCGACGAGCTGCTTGAGCACGCTGGCGCCCTTGGCGTAGGTGATGCCGTCGAAGTTGACCTCGACCGCGTGCAGGTCGACGATGTCCGCCGCGATGGGATGCGTCGACGGCAGCTGGTCCTGCCGGTAGGCCCAGGACTTCTCGATGTTGGCGAAGCTCGTCCAGGCGCCGGTGTACTCGGTGGCCTCGGCCTGTGCCAGCACGCTCGCGAAGGTCGCGAACGACTCGTTGAGCCACAGGTCGTCCCACCAGCGCATGGTGACCAGGTCGCCGAACCACATGTGCGCCATCTCGTGCAGTAGTGTCTCGGCGCGCCGCTCGTAGGAGTAGCGGGTGACCCGGCTGCGGAACACGTAGTCCTCGAGGAATGTCACCGCGCCGGCGTTCTCCATGGCGCCCGCATTGAACTCCGGCACGAACAGCTGGTCGTACTTGGCGAACGGGTATGGGACGCCGAAGTTCTCGTGGAAGAACCCGAATCCCTGCTTCGTCTCGGTGAACAGCCGGTCGGCGTCCATGTGCTCGGCCAGCGACCCGCGGCAGTAGATACCCAGCGGGATCGTGCGGTGGGCGTCGGAGTACTCGTCCCGCCATTCGGCGTAGGGGCCCGCGATCAGCGCCACCAAATAGGTCGAGATCCGCTCGGACACGGCGAACACCGTGCGGACGGCGCCGCCAGCGGTGTCCGTTTGCGACTCGACCAGCGCGTTGGAGATGACCTTCCAGTCCTTGGGCGCGGTGACGGTGAGCCGGTAGGTCGCCTTGAGGTCGGGCTGGTCGAAGCAGGCGAACATCCGCTTGGCGTCGGCCGTCTCGAACTGCGTGTACAGGTACACGCCCCCGTCGACCGGGTCGACAAAGCGATGCAGGCCCTCGCCGGTGTTCATGAAGCGGCACTCGGCGTCGACCACCAGCTCGTTGGCAGTGGCGAGATCGGGCAGTGTGAGCCCGTCTTCCTCGACGTAGCCCGACACGTCCAGTGCGCTGCCGTTGAGGGTCGCCGAGCGGACACCCTCCGCGACTATGTCCACCCAGGACCGCTCGCCGGCGCGCGCAGCGGAGAACCTGATCGTCGTCCTGGAATCGAAGGTCTTCTCGCCCGGACCGCCGCGGCCGTCGGTGAGATCCAGCTCGATGTCGTAGGACTCGACATCCAGGAGTTCGGCACGCTGCCTGGCTTGGTCACGGGTCAGATTTGGGGCGGGCACTGGCACCTCTGTGCTGATAGCGGTTTGTTGGTTTGCTCTCAGCGCATCCAATCATGCATGCGGGGGCTGAGGCGACGGGGAACAAGGGGCGCGCCGGTGTTGTTCTTGCAGTTACTGGCCAACTAACCGAACTGGGAGAGCCGATGACCACAGACCAGCAAGGCGACAAGACGCGAGTCGATTTCTACTTCGATCCGGTGTGCCCGTTCGCGTGGATAACGTCGCGCTGGATTCTCGAGGTCGAAAAGCACCGCGATCTCGACCTGCGGTTCCGGGTCATGAGTCTCGCCGTGCTCAACGACGGGCGCGACCTTCCCGACGAGTACCGCGAACTGCTGGACAGGGCGTGGGGCCCCGTGCGCGTGGCGATCGCGCTGAGCCAGCAGACGAGCGAGGAGGTGCTGCGCGACTTCTACACCGCGTTCGGCACCCGCTACCACAGCCAGGACAACAAGGACATCGACGTCGTCCTCAAGGAGGTGCTGGCGGAGATCTCGGCGCCTGCCGCGCTGCTCGACGCAGCCACGTCCACGGAGTACGACGACGCGCTGCGCACGAGCCACCACGAAGGCATGGACCCGGTCGGCACGGACGTCGGCACGCCGACGATTCACATCGACGGTGTCGCGTTCTTCGGCCCGGTGCTGTCCTCGATCCCGCGCGGTGAGGAGGCGCTCAAGATCTTCGACGGCGCCCGGCTGCTGGCTGGCTATCCCGACTTCTTCGAACTGAAGCGCACTCGCACGGGCGGCCTCAACTTCGACTGAGGCGCACGACTCCGGGCCTGTGGTGTCCGATGAGTTCCGGACCGGAGCGGGCGACTCCCGTGCCGGAGCGGGGGACTCGCGTGCCTGGGCGGGGGACTCGCGTGCCTGGGCGGGGGACTCGCGCGGGTGTCAGCCCAGTGCGGCGGTGGTGACGTCGGCGGGAAACGGGGAGCGGGTCAGCGCCCGTGCGGTGGTCAGCTCGCCCGCCCGCACCGCGGCTCGCAACGCTGCGAGGTCCGCCAGGTCGTCACGCGCCGCCACCACGAACGCCAGCTCGACCGGTTCGCCGTGCCCTGGTACGACGACGCGCGGGCGGAGTTGGAGGATGCGGTCCAGCGCGGCAGGCCAGTGGCCGAGGTCGGTGTCCGGTCCGAATGACTCGGCGGTGAACGACCCTCCCGGGGCGTGCTCGACCAGATCGCCCGCGAACACCACAGCCGCGTCGGGGATATGCACCAGGAGGTCGTGCCCGGTGTGGCCGGGGCCAGGATGTGTGAGCAGCACGCGCCGTCCGCCCAGGTCCAGCTCGGCCGTGGTGGTCACGAGCCGGTCCGGCAACACGATGTCGGTGGCCGCGATGGCCGCCGCGACGCCGGGTTCGCCCTCGGTCCGGTAGTGCTGTGCCCACCGTTCGCGTTGGGCCGCGCCCTCGGCTTCCAGTGCGGCGCGGCACCGTTCGTGCGCCCAGACCTCGCAGGGCAGCAGCGCCGCGGTGCCGAAGCTGTGGTCGAAGTGCGCGTGGGTGATCGCCACCGTCCACGGCAGCGAGGTCACCTCTCTGACCGCGGCGGCCAGCTCGGCGCCCTGCGCCGCATCGCCCCGCGTGTCGATCACCAGACAGCCGTGGTCGGCGAGCACCAGCCCGACCGAGAGGTCCAGCTCGGTGTAGCGGCGGACCAGCACACCGTCGGCGATCTCCAGCCACCGGCCCTCAGCCATGCCGGTACTGCCCGTCGACCAGCCGTGGCGCCATTCGCGAAGCGCCGAGTGCGACCGCATCGTCCACCAGCTCACCATGCCCGTGCCCGCGCAGCTCCCGCCCGGACGCGGACGCGCGCACCAGCTCGGCCAGCCCCGAGCCCGCCGCACGCACGCTCAGCGCGGCGAGTAGGGCCTCCGGCGACGCCGGGCCCGCTCCCAGGTCGGTCAGCGCGGTCACGACCGTGCCCGCCCCGAGGTGATCCTCCACGCACGGGCGCAACGGGCCCGTCGAACCCGGTTCCGCGAACACATGCACTCCCCAGCGCTCACCGGCCGGGATGACACCGATGGGTGCGTTCCCGGCGAGCGGCAGGGCCGCCTGTGCCACGGCTGCGGCATTGCGCAGACACGCCGTGAACACATGCGCGCCCGCGGCGGCGGCATCGGCCGACAGCGTCGCGCCATTGGGGGAGCGCAGCGCGACGGCGGGTCCGGGTGGTGGCTCGGCGTCCCAGCGCACGGGGACGACCGCCTCACCCCCGGCCACCGCCAGGTCGACTCGCGTGGAGAACGACAGCACATCCACCACGACGAGCACGGCGCACTGCGCGGCGAGCGCCGCGATCCCCTCGGCGCCCCATTCGAGCCTGACCGCGTACCCGTCCTGTTCGAAGACCCGCACGAGAGGTGAGCATGCCGGGTGGGGCATGGCCGGGCCATGCCGGGATGGCACACTCCGTGCCTGTGCGTGTGTATCTGGGATCCGACCATGCGGGCTTCGAGCTCAAGAACCATCTCGTCGCTCACCTCCAGGGGCAGGGCCACGAGGTGACCGACATCGGCCCGCACGTCTACGACGCGGCGGACGACTATCCGGCGTTCTGCATTGAGACCGCGCGCCGCGTGGTCGCCGACGACGGCAGCCTCGGCATCGTGATCGGCGGCTCCGGCAACGGCGAGCAGATCGCCGCCAACAAGGTGCCGGGTGCGCGGGCCGGTCTCGCCTGGAGCGTCGAGACCGCCAAGCTCACCCGTGAGCACAACCATGCTCAGCTGATCGGGGTCGGTGCGCGGATGCACACCCCCGAGGAGGCGACCGCGATCGTCGAGGCGTTCCTGGCGACCCCGGTCGACCCGGATGAGCGGCATGTGCGGCGGGTGCGCCAGGTCATGGACTACGAGAGCACCGGGACGCCGCCGGCCCTGCCGGAGGCCTGATGCCCGAGGGGCACACCCTGCACCGGCTCGCGCGGTTGCACCAACGGCGTTATGCCGGCGCGCCGGTGCGGGTGTCCAGCCCACAGGGCCGTTTCGCGGCTGAGGCCGCCGAGTTGGACGGCAGGCCCATGCTGGGCGCCGAGGCCTACGGCAAGCATCTTTTCCACAACTACGGTCCCGCCGGGACGGTGCACGTCCATCTGGGGCTGTACGGCGTCTTCACCGAGGTGGCGCTGCCGGTCGTACCGCCGGCCGGTCAGGTACGGATGCGGCTGGCCGGCCGGACCCATTGGACTGATCTGCGCGGGCCCACGCGGTGTGAACTGCTCTCCGAGGCCGAAGCCGATGCCATCAAAGCGCGGCTCGGTCCTGACCCGCTGCGCCGCGACGCCCAGCCACAACGGGCTTGGGAACGAATCTCGCGGTCGCGTACCGTGCTGGCCGCATTGCTGATGGATCAGAGCGTGCTTGCCGGCGTCGGCAACGTCTACCGCGCCGAGGTGCTGTTCCGGCAGGGAATCGCGCCGTTGTTGCCTGGCAGGGCGTTGGACTCTGTTGTGTGGAAGGCCGTCTGGGACGACTTGGTGACGCTCATGCGTGCCGGGGTGCGCACCGGCCGGATCGACACTGTCGCGGACGAGCACCTGCCCGAGGTCACCGGTCGCGCGCCGCGTCAGGACCGGCACGGCGGTGAGGTGTACGTGTACCGGCGGACGGGGCAGCCGTGCCTGGTGTGCGGCACGCCGATCGCGCAGACGGAACTGGCAGGCCGGAACCTTTACTGGTGCCCGACCTGCCAGCCTGCGTGACCTACCGGTTACTCGAAGCCGCCGAAGTCGCCTCCGCCGAAATCACCACCGAAGTCGCCACCGCCGAAGTCTCCGCCTCCGTAGTCACCGCCGTAGTCGCCACCGTAATCACCACCGTCGCCAGCGTCCCCGCCGTCGCCGCCATCGCCACCGTCACCGGCGTCGCCCGCGGCATCCTCCTGACCGGCGTCGTAGCCGGCTTCCCACGCCCCGGCAGTTGCGATACCCGACATGCCGGAGAACATCGCGCTGAACAGCAGCATGGAGCCGAGGCCCCAGGCGCCGGCGACCAGCGCGGGCTTCCACCATGGTTCGCTGTACCAGCCCTGGGGGACGGGACGGCCGGCCACCCGGCCGCCGGGGTAGTAGTGCGGCGTGCTCTGGGTCGGGTCCGGCGAGGCCTCGTAGTGCTGGCCCTCGACGTCCACCGAGCGGTGCTCGGTGACCTTGCCCGCACGCTCCCGCTCGGCGTCCTCCGGCAGTGCGGGGCCCGCGTCCATGCCCATGGCCGTACGCGCGGCACGGACGTAGTACAGGCCCTCCAGCGCCGTTTCCTTCACCAGCTTCGCCTGCTCGGCGGTCTGCGCCTGCTCCATCTGGGAGCCGGCCGCGTTGTACCGCTCCGCCGCGTCGGCCAGCGCCTGCTGGGACGCCGTGTCGGTTCCTGTCAGGTTGAGGACCTGCCCGCCGAGCCGCTCCAGCCAGCGGCGGGCGTCGGCCTTGGCATCCTCGAGCTGGCGCCGCTTGGTTTCCTGCTGTGATCGCACGAGGTAGAAACCGCCGCCGACGATGATCAAAAGGAGCACGATCACAACGATCGCGGTACCCATGGGTCACTCCCGGGTTGTATGGCTCGGTTGAACCGGACAACGCGGACCGTACCCCGCTAGTTCCCGGACAGGTTCACCAGGCGCGGCCAACGGTGAAGGACTGGGTCCAGATCCGTTGTTTGCGCACCACATCGCCCGTTTGGGGCGAGGCCCACATGGTGTTGTTTCCGGCGAAGATGCCCACGTGGTAAACCCGCCCGCTCTGGGCGAAGAACACCAGGTCGCCGGGTTTCATGTCCTTCTTGGCGATATGCCTCAGCGCGGCGCGCTGGGCGCGGGAGGTCCGTGGCAGCTGGATGCCTATTTGCCGGTGCACGAACTGGGTAAGGCCCGAGCAGTCGAAACGGTTGGGACCGGCCGCGCCCCAGGCGTACGGCTTACCGGCCAACCGCGCAGCGGCGTCGACGATTCGCTGGTTGATGGGTTTTCGGACAGGTGTTCCTTGCTCAGGGGGACGCGGCTGGTTTTTGATCTCGGTACCGCGGTCGGCCTGTTTACTGGGTGTCCGGTTGATTTTGACGGGAACTGCGACACCGTTGGCCTTTGTCGCCGCGCTGCGGGTCACCGACCACGGTTGGCCGCCAGTCGTGCGCTGTTCCACATTCACCGGCGCGCCGGGAGGCGGTCCGGCGACCGCTACCGACGTGCTGGAGATGGCGACCAACGCTCCGGCGCCGAGTGCGGCGACGGCGGCGGACCGCTTCCAAAGTGTCGTGAGCACGATTTTCCTCCCCAGTATTGTTCATTTACGAAAATGTGCCCCCACGTGATTGCCGCCGCGGGTGCGGCGGCAAGACACCGTAAACACGTGAAGCGGGTGACCGGCGACTTGATCGAGGCCAACTGAGTGAGGTTTTTCAAATACCTGAAATCGGATGTTTAACCGCATTCTTTCGGTTGAGCTGCCCATTTCTCCCGATTGGCGACAATTTTCCGTGATCGCATAGTGATGCATGTCACAGACGTTGGATGTACTCGGCGCCGGTTAACATTCGGGCACGTGCGTAAGGCGCGTGTTTCGAACCCCGTTTCCGGGTGGCGCCGTCCGACGGGGCGGCAAGACGATGGCTCATGGACGTTGGCCCGTATGGCATTCAGCGCCAGATGAGCTCGTGCTGGGGGTGGCTACCCGACTCGAGCGGTGGCGCCACGCACTGGGTCCCGCCCAACCACGACTACCGGCCGGCGACGGGGCTGCGCTCGGTGTGCGGGCGCCGCTGTATCCCGCTGACCAGGACACACCACTGGCACAAACAGCGGCGCTGCGCGGAATGCCAGTCGGCGCTGCCGCGACGGGATTGGTGTTGATCCGCGGGTGGGTCGACAGGTACCGGCATGCGGGCCACGATCGCTAGTCGGCGGCCCACTCGTAGGACAGTTCGTACCGGTCTGCCGGCAGGACCATGTCGTTCATCTCCAGTGGCACCCCGTCCTGCCGGTAGGCCACCCGGGTCACGGTGATCACCGGTGTGCCCGGGCCGAGTTGGAGCGCCGAGGCTTCTTCCGGTGTGGGCATGCGGGAGCGGACGTGCTCGGCGTACCGGCCGATTGTGTTCCCGGCTTCTTCCAGGCGGGCGTAGGCGCCGCCCTTGCCGGTGTCGACCTGTTCGATCGCGGTGTCGCGGCCAGCTGTTCGACGAGCCCGTTCGCGCGCATCACCCGGTCCCTAACGGTCACCTCGGTGTCGGGGTCGATCTCGAGGAACTCGGCGGTGCGCTGGTCGGCCGGCTCGAAGCGGACCTTCACCGATGACGACGGGGTGAAGCCTTTCGCGGCGGCATCGCCCAGGAACGCACCCTTGTTCTCGGCTCTCGCCGCTTGGGACAGGCGGGAGCGGGCCAGGCGCTGGATGCTGGCCGGCGGGCGCACGAACACGCCCTTGCCTTGCTCGGCAATGACCACGCCCTCGGAACGGAGGAGGTCGACGGCTTCGCGGATGGTGGGGCGCGAGACGCCGTACGTGTCGACCATCTCGCGCTCGCTGGGCAGCTTCTCGCCGGGCGCGTACTGACCTGCGGTGATCCGCTCCCGGAGGTCGGCTGCGACCTGCCGGAAGGCTGGCACGCCGCTCGTCTTGTCCACCATCGTGTCGATTCTCCACACGTCCGCTTGTCTTGACCAGTTGCTGTTGGGGGTCCGATGAGCTGGCGATATACACCGAACGGCGTGCAGGTCGACCTGCACGGAGACGCACCGATCGCGGACGTGCTGGTATTCGAACTGCCGCCCGACGGCGGCGACCACGCCGACGACGAGCGCAACAGACTGATCGCGCGCCACCGATGATCAAACGCGACCGCGAGCTACTTGCCCGGGCGGCGGCCGTCAACACGAAGTTCGGTGTCGTGGTCAGCGAACTCATGCTCAGCCAGGACGGCGGCGAGCTTCGGGCGGCGCGTCTGCGGCAGATCGGACAGGCCCTGGGTGCGCTCAGTACAGACTTCCTCGCTCGGGCCGCCGAGCTCGATGGCTGCGTTATCGACACCCCGACGCTGCGCCCGCGCTGGCTCGATGAACGGGTACAGCAGCCCGTCGGTAGAGGACCTGTGAGGTTTTCCGAACGCCTCGACCACCCGCACAGTGTGCCGAGTCAGGAGCTGGCCGTGGCGGCGAATCTACTCGCCACCTGCGCAACGGACATGCAGCTCGTCCGCTTCGGGCATCAGCACGTCCGGATTCCGGGCGGAATTGATCTGCTTCGGTGTTGGATGGTTCAGGCCGCGATTGATCTGGAAGACGTAACAGACCCGCCGCGTACTGCGCTCGACGCCGACGTCCTCGAACCGTTCGAGCCGCTGCTCGACCTGGCCCGCCGCGTGGTTGCCGAGCTACGGCGAGATCACCTTCGCTGACCCGCGACCTTCGCACGTTCACGAAAGTCGCAGGCCAGAGCCTCACAGTCGGGGTGACAGGATTTGAACCTGCGACCCTTCGCTCCCAAAGCGAATGCGCTACCAAGCTGCGCCACACCCCGTTGCCCGCCCACGCCCGGGCGGTGTGCAACCACCTTAGCGTGTACCGCTACACTACCCACGCGGCTGGTCACCAATCGCATGCGGGCGTAGCTCAATGGTAGAGCCCCAGTCTTCCAAACTGGTGGTGCGGGTTCGATTCCCGTCGCCCGCTCCAGAACAACCGTTAACGGTCCGACGACAGCTCCGCTGTGAAGGCATGACTGGGGCTCTCGATAATCACCGAGGTGCCGTCAGGAGAGGTCCTCGCGCGGGTCAGCCGAGGCAGGCTCCCCATCGTGAACGGCACGGCGGCAAGCGGCATCAGCGCGAAACCGGCGACGGCCACGGTGGCCAGCCACTGCATGCCGTCGGTGACTGCGGCCGCAATCAGCGAGCCCACGAAGGCCGCCAACCCGCCGAAGAACATGGCGGACGCGACGGTCAACCATAATGCCCTGGTCCGGGTGCATTTCTGACAGAGAGGCCAGCCCTTGATGTCAGCGACGCGCACCTTTTTTCGATACTGATCCAGCCGTTCGGCCATCCCAAGAACGCCCCGGCCACTCACCTGCGTAAACCGGTTGCCCTCGATCTTCACCTTTGGCTGGAGGACGAAGTCCTTCTGCAGGACAGCGGACAGGCCATGCCGTGAACAATGGCGCGGCAGGTTGCCCGGCTGGCCAACGGAGTCAACTGGCAACGTGACGACGCCGGTGTGCTGCGGCAACTGAAACTCCTGTCAACATAACGACACCCAACCTTGTCCGAAGTGGACATCAGCGTGCGGCCCCGGCGATCCGCTCGACCTCGGTGACCAACCGGTCCACTTCGGACTCCGTGGTGTACGGCGCGATGCCTGCGCGCAGTGCTCCGGTGTCGCCGAGCCCGATCCAGCGGGAGCACTCCAGCGCGTAGAAGGTACCTGCCGGTGCGTTGACGCCGCGTTCGCCGAGCTTGGCGTAGACCGTCGCCGACGCCACGCCGACAACCGAGAACAGCACAGTCGGCGTGCGGCGGCGGGCCGGGGAACCATACTGCGCCACACCGGGAATCTGTCGCAGACCATCCTCCAGACGCCGCGCCAGTGCGTCCTCGTGTTCGCCCACCGCCCGCAGCGAGCGGGCAAGCCGTTCTCGACGGGCACCTGGACCGGGAACCAGGTCCGCGAGGAAGTCGATGGCGGTGGTCGTGCCGGCCAGCAGCTCGTACGGCAACGTGCCGAGCTCGAAGCGCTCGGGCACAGTGTCGGTCGATGGCAGGAGCTTGTCCGGCCGCAGCGTTTCCAGCAGTGCGGGGTTCGCCGCGACCAAGCCGAGGTGGGGACCGAAGAACTTGTACGGCGAGCACGCGTAGAAATCCGCGCCGAACTCCGCCAGGTCGACCAGCTCATGCGGGGTGAGGTGCACGCCATCGACGTAGCAGAGGGCGCCGACGGCGTGCGCCCGATCGGTGATCGCACGGACATCGGGCCTGGTGCCCAGCAGGTTCGACGCAGCGGTGACGGCAACGAGCCGCGTGCGCTCGGTCAGCAGCGCGGCGACGTCGTCCACGGCCAGCTCGCCGGTGGTGGCGTCGAAACCGGCCCAGCGGACCGTGGCCCCGCGCGCCTCGGCGGCCTGCACCCAGGGCCGGATGTTGGCATCGTGATCGAGCCTGGTGACGATCACCTCGTCGCCGGGTTGCCAGTCTTTGGCGAGCGTGCGGGCGAAATCGTAGGTCAGCTGGGTCATGCTGCGTCCGAAGACGACACCTTCGGCGACTCCGCCGACCAGGTCCGCGGCTGCCTGCCGGGCGTTGCGCACGATCCCGTCGGCACGGCGTTCGGCGGTGGTCACCGAACCGCGGTTGGCGATCGCCGCGCACAACGCCTGCCCGACGGCCTCGCCCACCACGGCCGGGACCTGCGACCCGCCAGGTCCGTCGAAATGCGCCGCACCTTCCGCCAGCGCAGGGAAGTGCTTGCGGATCTCCGCCACGTCATAGGCCATGCCGACGAGTATGCCGCGCAGCAGTGAGGGGCGCCCTGCCCGCGTTCAACGCAGGCAGGGCGCCCGTATGGGTCAGTGCGTGGTCGCCTTCTCTGCGCCGGCTCCGGTGAGCGCGCGGACCTCCATCTCCTGGTACTTGTCCTCCATGTGCTCTTTGGACAGCACGGTGCCGAGCCAGCCGAGGAAGAACGACACCGGGATGGACACCAGGCCCGGGTTCGACAACGGGAACAAGTGGAAGTCGACACCGGTGAACATCGACCTCTCCGTGCCGGACACGGCGGGGGAGAAGACGATCAGCACGATCGTCACGGCCAGCCCGCCGTAGATCGACCACAGCGCACCGGAGGTGTTGAACCGCTTCCAGAACAGTGAGTACAGGATCGTCGGCAGGTTGGCCGAGGCCGCGACCGCGAACGCCAGCGCCACGAGGAACGCCACGTTCTGGTCCTTGGCGAGGATGCCGCCGATGATCGCGATCGCGCCGATGACGCACGCGGTGATCCTTGCGACCCGGACCTCGCTGTTCTTGCTGTCGACCTTGCCCCTCTTGATGACGTTCGCGTAGACGTCATGGGCGAACGACGCCGACGCCGTGATCGTCAGGCCGGCCACCACCGCGAGGATCGTCGCGAACGCGACAGCCGCGATGAAGCCGAGCAACAGCGGCCCGCCCAGCGCCTCGGCCAGCAACGGCGCGGCGGAGTTCTCACCACCGGGTGCGTTGCTGATCGTGTCAGAGCCGACGATCGCCGCGGCACCGTACCCGAGCGCCAGCGTGAACAGGTAGAACAGGCCGATCAGCACGATCGCCCACACCACCGACCGGCGGGCTTCCTTCGCCGTGGGAACCGTGTAGAAGCGCATCAGCACGTGCGGCAGGCCCGCCGTGCCGAGCACCAGCGCGATGCCCAGCGACAGGAAGTCCAGCTGTGTGGTGCTGCTGGCGCCGTAGCGTTCGCCCGGGTTGAGCAGCGCGCCGTCGCCACCCGCACGCTCCGACGCCGCGCCCAGCAACTCGGAGAGGTTGAACCCGTAGCGGCCCAGCACCCACACGGTCATCCCGAACGCGCCCGCGATCAGCAGGGCGGCCTTGATGATCTGTACCCAGGTGGTGCCCTTCATGCCGCCGACCAGCACGTAGGTGATCATCACGATGCCGACCACCGCGATCACCACGGCCTGCCCCGCATCGGTGTCGATGCCGAGCAGCAGAGACACGAGGCCACCGGCACCCGCCATCTGCGCGAGCAGGTAGAAGAACGACACGGCCAGCGTGGACGTCGCCGCCGCGGCGCGCACCGGGCGCTGCCGCATCCGGAACGCCAGTACGTCGCCCATCGTGAACTTGCCGGTGTTGCGCAGCAGCTCGGCGACCAGCAACAGCGCGACCAACCAGGCCACCAGGAACCCGATCGAGTACAGGAAGCCGTCGTAGCCGTACACGGCGATGGCGCCTGCGATGCCGAGGAACGAGGCCGCCGACAGGTAGTCACCGGCGATCGCGGTGCCGTTCTGCGGCCCGGTGAACGCCCGGCCTGCCGCGTAGTAGTCCGACGCGGTCCTGGTGTTGCGGGACGCGCGGAACACGATCACGAGCGTCACGACGACGAACAGTGCGAAGATGCTGATGTTCAGAGCCGGGCTGCCGCCTTCGACCCCCTGCGCGAGTTCGGTCATTTCTCGCCTCCCTCGATGTCCTCACGGAGCTGGTCGGCGATCGGGTCGAGCTTGCGGTTGGCGTAGCGCACGTACAGCGCCGTGATGACGAACGTCGACACGAACTGCAGCAACCCGAAGATCAGGCCAATGTTGATGTTGCCGACGACCGTGGTGGACATGAAGCCGTGCGCGTAGTCCGCCAGCACCACGTACAGCAGGTACCAGGCGAGGAACAGCACGGTCATCGGGAAAACGAAGTTGCGCAGCCGCTTGCGCAGCCGCTGGAAGTCGGCGCTGGAGTGGACCTCCGCCCAGGTCTCCGGCCCAGGCGGATGAGTCGCGGGCTCGGTGGTACTCACGGTGACCTCCTCGTCACAGGGCACGGGGGGAGTGCTGCGCGCCACACTAGGAGGGCGAACCGAAATGTCGGAATCGTCAGCGGACCAACCGGCGGGTGATGCGACGAACGGCAGACGAACGGCGGGTTGTCCACGATGAGTGGCCTAGATCACGTGCGCCCGTCGTGCGGTCGTCGAACACCGGCCGCCGGTGCTCATGCAGGTGCAGCCGGAGCATCGCGGCCGCCGACCACGGTGCAGGCCTGCCGACGAGTGACACGCCGATCATCACGACGAAGGCCAGCGGCACCGACCAGGGCGCCGGCTGTACCAGCAGGATCGCCAGCCAACCCTCCACCGGCGGCTCCAGCACGCTGACCCCGAACGCGCCCACCGAGGCGATCAACCCCACCGCGACGCCGGCGATCGCGCCGGGCGCCGTCAGCCTCCGCCACCAGATGCCCAGCACCAGAAGTGGGCAGAAGGTCGAGGCGGCCACTGTGAAACCCCAGGTCACGAGCGTGCCGGCATCGAAACGGGCTGCCGGAAGCGCGAGCAGGACCACCATCAGTGCCGAACCGACGACGGCCACACGCAGCTGCCGCAGACCGCCTGGCACGAGGTCGTGCGAGATCGCGCCGGACACCACGAGCAGGAGCCCGAGCGAGGTCGCCAGGAACGCCGCGAACGCGCCCGCGGTGAGCAACCCGGTGAACAGGGTCCCCGTGGAGCCGTCGTCGACCTGTGCCGGCAACGCCACCACCGCGCTGTCGGTCGCGCCGGAGAGGTACAGCTGCGGCACGAGCACGCTGCCGAGCACGCCATAGATACCGGGGAAGAGGTAGAACACGCTCAGCAGGGCGACCGTCAGCGCGGCCGTGCGCCGCGCGGCTCGGCCGTCGGGGCTGGTGTGGAATCGCATGATCACGTGTGGCAGTCCCATCGTGCCGAGCATCGTGGCGACGAGTACCGCGCACGTCGCCAGCAACGGATACCCGTGATCACCCAGATCCAGCAACGGGCGCTCCCAGCCCGCCGCACCTGGCGCCGCTTCGCCGCGCAGCTCGGGCACACGGCTGCCACCCTCGAACACCACGGTGCTCCCGGCAGGCACCGCCCACTCGCCCTCCGGAAGGGGCCGGGTATCGCCGTCCGGCTCGACCACCGCGGCGCCCGCAGGCACATCGAGCAGCGTGCCGACACGGAACACCACGGTGGTCTGGTCCGTGAAATGGGTGAACTCCACCGGCCGTACCGCCTGCTCGCGCACCGCCGGCCCGGCCTCGACCAGCAGCCAGATCGCCGGCACGATGAACAGCACCAGCTTGAACACGAACTGGAACGCCTGCACATAGGTGGCCGCTCGCATGCCGCCGAGCGCGAGCGTGGTACTCACCGCCGCGCCCGAGATGGCCACGCCCACCCAGTACGGCGTGCCGCTGACGACGCTCAGCACGAGACCGGCCGTGCGGAACTGCGGCACCAGATACAGCACACCGATCACGAGCACGACCACCGCCGCGAGTCTGCGCAGTGCCGGCGAGCCCAGGCGTGCTTCGGCGAAGTCCGGCACCGTGAGCGCGCCCGAGCGGCGCATCGGGGCGGCGACGAGCGCGAGCATCGCGATGTAGCCCGCGGTGAATCCCACCGGGTACCACAGCGAGCCGATGCCGTCCTTCACCACGAGCCCGGCCACCCCGAGGAACGACGCAGCGGACAGGTACTCCCCGGACACCGCCGCCGAGTTCAGCAGCGGTGACACCCGGCGGGAGGCCACCAGGAAATCCGAGGTCGTGCGCATCGCCGCCACCCCGCGTAGCCCGATCAGCAGAGTGACCAGCACGACGGGCGCGACGGCGAAGGCGACGATCACTTCTCCTCCGCCCGCTCGGCGCGGCGCAGGTGCCAGAAGGCGAGTGCCACCATCGCCGGGAAGGGCACCACGACCATCGCCAGCCACGACATCGGGATTCCGAGCAGGCGTACCTCGTCCAGCGCGGGCCAGGCCGCCAGCAGCAGCGGAAGTCCGAAGATCAGTGCGAACAGCAGCACGAGCGTGACGATCGCCCAGCGCAGCTGCACGCGGTACAGCGCGACCGCCCGTGGCGCCTCGGCGGGGTCGAGCGTGGTCGGCCGCCAGCGACCGCGGTAGCGCCGCCGCGCGTGCGCCAGCCGGGTCTGCGGGCTGGTCACCGTGACCCTGCGATGCGGGCTCACGTGCGCTGCTCGAGCTCGCCTCGCTGCGCGGCCCGCAGCAGCCGTTCCCGCAGCTCGCGGGCGTGCCGTCGGCTCACCGGCACGTCGCCGAGATCGGTGTGGGCGAGCAGGCCGCCCACCGAGTCGCTGCGCAGCTCGCGGACCGCGCCCAGCGCCACCAGGAAACCGCGGTGCGTGCGGACGAACCCCGCGCTCTCCCAGTACTCCTCGAGGCGGGAGATGGGCATCCGTACCAGGTGCACTCCGGACCGGGCATGCAGCCGCACGTAGTCGCCGTGTGCCTCGACGAACTGCACGTCCTGGCGCCGCACGTAGCGTGTCCGGCCACCCGACTCGATGGGCAGGGCGGCCAGCGCGTCGGGCGTGCTGCCGGTGCGGGGCGGTTCCCCGGCCGGCGCGATGCGTGCGACCCGCGCGAGCGCCTCGGCAAGCCGCTCGGCGCGCACCGGTTTGAGCAGGTAGTCCACCGCGCCGATGCCGAAGGCCGCGACGGCGTGCTCGTCGAAAGCGGTCACGAAGACGATCACCGGCGGCTCGGCGAGTTTGCGCAGCAGCGAACCGAACTCCAGACCGTCCAGGCCGGGCATCGAGATGTCCAGGAACACCGCGTCGAACCGGCCGTTCTGGATCAGCTTCAGTGCCGACAGCGGGTCGCCGGCCGCGGTGACGTCGGCGACCTCGGGTGCCTCACGGAGCAGGTTGCACAGATCGTCGAGCGCCGCCGGAACATCGTCGACGGCCAGCACACGCAATCCGGTCCGCACGGCCGGTTTCCCGTTCACGGCATCACCCCGGGCTGGAACCTCGGCACACGCACGATCACCCGCGTGCCCGCGCCCTCCGCCGTCTCCACGACCAGGCCGAACCACGGTCCGTACACGTTACGCAGCCGCCGGTCGACATTGGCGAGTCCCATGCTCGTGGACTCGCCGTCGCCGGCAAGCAGCGCCCGCGCCTTCGCCGGGTCCATGCCGGAGCCGTCGTCCTCCACGCTGATCACGCAGTCGGCTCCCTCCGCCTCGCCGAGCACCTGTACGGTTCCGCCACTCGGCTGCCGCTCGACGCCGTGGCGCACGGCGTTCTCCACGATCGGCTGCAGCACGAGATAGGGAATGGACACCGCGAGCACTTCCGGCGCGACCCGGATCTGCACGCGCAGCCGCTCGCTGAGCACGGCCCGCTGCAGGGCGAGGTAGGTCTCGATCGCATGGAACTCGTCGGCGACCGTCGTGTACTCGCCGTGGCTGGCGAGGCTGTAGCGGATGTAGTCGGCGAAGTCGAGCAACAGCTCACGCGAACGGGCCGGGTCGGGGCGCACCAGGCCTGCGATCACGGTGAGCGCGTTGTAGACGAAGTGCGGGGAGATCTCCGCCCGCAACGCCCGCAGCTCGGCCTCGGCGGCCTGCTCCGCGGACTCCTCCAGCAGGCCGCGTTCCAATGCGGCCACGATCAGATGAGCCACCTCGCGCAGCGCAGTCACCCGTGCGGTGCCGGCCACCACCAGCACGCCGGCGAGTTCGTCGTGCACGATCAGCGGCTCGGCCACCACCTCCGCACGCCGGCACCGGTTCTCGGTGTGCAGCACCTCCTCGATCATGGCGGCTGTGTCGACGTCGCGCGGCAGCGTCCCGGCGACCACCATGCCGGCCGAGAGGTCCGCGAGGCCGACGCCGTCCGCCGCCAGCAGCCGCCGGATTCCTCTTGCCGCGGCCCGGGTCCTCGGCGCGGACAGCCCGTCGGCCAGGTCGTCGGACACGTGCCTGGCCAGTTCGAGGATCCCGGCCGGATCCCGAAGCCGTCGCGACCACAGCGGTCCCCGGCCGAGTTCGTCCTCGGCAGGCACGGACATGTGAGCTCCCAGCGTCGGCGACGGGTACGTGAATCTATCGGGCTCGACCACCCACCGTGAAGGCCAGACAGAACTGCAGAGGTCCAATTCAGCGAATTCGCTGTGGGCGGGCTGTGCGCAGAGCGACGGCGCGCACATAATGGCCTTGGTGATGCCGTATGGCGCTTCGAGACGAAGAGCAGAGGCAACTGGCTGAGATCGAGCAGCGGCTGACCAAGGACGATCCGCAGCTCGCACAGCGCCTTGCGAAGCTGAGCCCGCTCGGTTTCTCCCGGGTCGGGCTCGCTGTCGTCAGCATGCTCGTGCTCTTCGTGATCGGCCTCGCGGTCATCGCGATCGGTGCCGAGTTGTCCGCTCCCGCGGTCTGGAGCTGCGGCATCGTGCTCGCAGTCGTCGTGCCTACGCTGATCATCTGGCGGCTGTGGCTGCGCAGGCTGCGCTGACCAGCTAGCCCGGTGCTTTCCGGTCGGCTGCCGGCTCCGGCGGGGATGGTGCCGTCGGCGTGGCCTGGCCGGGCGGTGCGAGCCGCGCGGGCCTCGTGATGACGGTGCTGGCCGGGTAGGCCTCCTCGTCGTGCACCGCGAGGTCACCGGTTTCCAGCACCTCGTTCGGTGCGCGCAGTTTCATGAACAGCCCGAGGAACCGCAGGATCAGGAATGTGATCAGGGCATCCCACACAATGACGGTCAGTGCGGCACCGGCCTGTATGAGTAATTGTTTGGGATGACCGTAGAAAAGGCCGGAATACGATACAGCGGGTGCCCCGGCACTGCCGGGGTAGACGATAATGTTCGGATTGGCGAACAAGCCCACCAGCAATCCGCCGCACAATCCCGCCACCCCGTGGGTGTGGAAAACGCCGAGCGCGTCATCGACCCGCCTGAACAGTTTCGTTTTGCCCAGTTTGTTCCACGAGAGCCAGACCAGCACCGAGGCGATCAGGCCGATCAGCAGAGCGCCGAGTCCGTTGACGTACCCGGCGGCGGGCGTGATGGCGACCAGGCCGGTGATCATGCCGTTGATCGAGCCGAGGAAGTTCGGTTTGTGGTCGACCCCGAAGCTCAGATCCATGATCAGCCAGGCCAGCAGGGCGGTCGCCGTGGCGAGGTTCGTATTGATCACAGCCGTGGACGCATCCGCGCCCGCGAAGTACGGGTCACCGCCGTTGAACCCGTTCCAGCCAAGCCACAACACCCCGGCGCCGACGGCCGCGAGCGGCAGGTTGTTGGGCACGGCACGCTGCCGGTCCCTGGCCAGCCGCGGCCCGATCACCGCTGCAGCAACGAAGCCCGAGGTACCGGCGGCGAGGTGGATGACGTAACCGCCGCTGTAGTCCAGTGCGCCCTGCTGGGCCCACCAGCCGCCGCCCCACAGCAGGAACGCGTTGACCGAGTAGGCCAGCGTCGACCACAGCGGCACGAACAGCAGCCAGACCCGGAAGTTGATGCGGCCGACCACGCTGCCGAGGAAGAGCAGCGGCGTGATGGCGGCGAAGACGAACTGGAAGTAGGCCAGTGTCGTCTGCGAGAACCTGAACTCGGGTATGAGCCCGGACAGCAGGGGGATGACGGCCTGCTGCTGAGTGTTGTCGCCGAGCAGCGTCCGCGGCTGGCCGATGAACGAGCCGAGCACTCCGGGGCCGAGGTGCAACGGATACCCGAACCCCATGTTGAAGCCCCACAGCACCCACACCAGTAGCACGAGTGAAAAACCGGTGAACGCCATCAGCATGGTGTTCACCGCCCATTTCCGCTGGACTATTCCGGCATAAAGGACGGCGATTCCCGGAATGCTCATCAGTCCGACGAGAGTGGCCGCGATGAGCTGCCAGGCGTTGTCACCCGCGCTGAGCCAGGGAGGGTAAGGAGACACGACCCCCACCCCCTTTCGCTGTGATCCATTTCACAATTCAGGGGAATGATTCCGAGTGTGCGCAGGTTCGATTACGGGCACGTTAAGCCGAGTTACATCGGCGCTACGGGGGTGGCTGCGCCGGTCAGGCCGAGGCGGCGTTCTGTCGCCGACGACGCAGATCC
Source organism: Saccharomonospora sp. NPDC046836 (assembly GCF_040645195.1). NCBI lineage: Bacteria > Bacillati > Actinomycetota > Actinomycetes > Pseudonocardiales > Pseudonocardiaceae > Saccharomonospora > Saccharomonospora sp. NPDC046836. Next base: position 37,999 of record NZ_JBEYXW010000033.1, on the reverse strand, counting down.
GGCGCCTAAAATCCTGCCGTGAGCTCTTCCACCTCAGCGCGCCCGCGACTCTTCCGACGCTCGTCCTGGGCCGAGTGGAAGCAGGTCACCGACATCCTGCGCCAGGAGACCGTCGGCGGGATGCTGCTCCTGGCCGGTGCGGTGCTGGCGCTGGTGTGGGCCAACTCCCCATGGTCGGCCGCTTACACCTCGCTGCGCGAGCTGACCATCGGCCCCGCCGCGCTCCACCTGAACCTGAGCGTGTCGGCCTGGGCGGCGGACGGGCTGCTCGCGATCTTCTTCTTCGTCGTGGGGCTGGAGCTCAAACGTGAGTTCGTCGTCGGCGACCTGCGCGATCCGCGGCGGGCGGCCGTCCCGGTGGTCGCCGCGCTGGGCGGGGTCGCCATGCCTGCTGTCATCTACGCCGCGATCAACTGGGGTGACACCGAAGCCCTCCGCGGCTGGGCAGTGCCGACCGCCACCGACATCGCCTTCGCGGTGGCTGTCCTCGCCGTCGTAGGCCGCCACCTGCCCTCGGCACTGCGCACCTTCCTGCTCACGCTGGCCGTCGTCGACGACCTGGTGGCGATCCTCATCATCGCGGTCTTCTACACCGACGAGCTCTCCGTCCTGCCGCTGCTGCTGTTCCTGGTGCCGCTGGCCGTGTTCGCGCTGCTGGTACAGCGGCGGGTGCGTTCGTGGTGGCTGCTCATCCCGCTCGCCGTCACGGCCTGGGCACTGCTGCACGCCTCCGGCGTGCACGCGACCGTCGCCGGTGTGGCACTCGGCTTCGCGGTGCCCGCACGCAAGCGGGAGGGTGAGTCCGCCGGGCTCGCCGAGCACTTCGAGCACCGCTGGCGCCCGGTGTCGGCCGGGATCGCCGTGCCGATCTTCGCGTTCCTCGCGGCGGGCGTGACCATCGGGGGGCTGGACGGTTTCGGTGCGGCACTCGGCGACCGGGTCGCGATCGGCATCATCGCCGGACTGGTACTGGGCAAGGTCATCGGCATCCTCGGCTCGACCTACCTCATGGCCCGCTTCACCCGAGCGGAGCTCGACGGTGAGCTCGCCTGGATCGACGTCTTCGGTATGGCCGTGCTCGGCGGCATCGGCTTCACCGTGTCGCTGCTCGTCGGCGAGCTCGCCTTCGGCTCGGGCTCCGGCCGCGAGGAGCACGTCAAGCTCGCGATCCTCTGCGGCTCGCTGCTCGCGGCGCTGATCGCGACCGTCGTGCTGCGCCTGCGCAACCGTGTCTACCGCCGGATCTCCGAGGAGGAGACCCGGGACGAGAACGCCGATGGCATCCCCGACGTCTACCAGGAGGAGGACACGGCCGCGGGCACGGACTCGCAAGCAGGCGCGCAGAACCAGCCGTGAGGTGGGCGCTGTCGGCGATGCCGTGGGACCCGTGGTCGCCGACCCGGCCCGCTGGCCTAGACTCGGACATCGGTCCCCTCCTGACCTGCGGTCGGCGGACCGAATCCCAGAACCGATACCTGTCCCGGCTAGGAGAAAACGTTGAAGAGCACCGTCGAGCAGCTGAGCCCGACACGCGTGAAGATCAATGTCGAGGTGCCGTTCGACGAGCTCAAACCGAACTTCGACCGCGCCTACCGCAAGATCGCTCAGCAGGTCCGCATCCCCGGCTTCCGCCCGGGGAAGGCCCCGGCCCGCGTTCTCGAGAGCCGGATCGGCCGTGCCCCGGTGCTCGATGAGGTCGTCAACGAGGTCATCCCGGCGAAGTACCTGGAGGCCGTCCGGACCGGTGAGGTCCGCACGCTCGGCCAGCCCGACTTCGAGGTCACCAAGCTCGAGGACCGCGAGGTGCTGGAGTTCACCGCCGAGGTCGACGTGCGCCCGGAGATCACGCTGCCGGACCTCAGCGACATCACGGTGACCGTGGACGACGTCGAGCTCACCGACGCCGAGGTCGACGAGCAGCTCGACGAGCTGCGTGCCCGCTTCGGCACCCTCAAGGGTGTGGAGCGGCCTGCCGAGAACGGCGACTTCGTGTCCATCGACCTCGCCGCCACGGTGGAGGGTGAGGAGGTGGCCGACGCCGCGACCTCCGGCCTGTCCTACGAGATCGGCTCCGGCCAGCTCGTCGACGGGATCGACGAGGCGATCATCGGCGCGACCGAAGGCGAGACCAAGACGTTCACCACCAAGCTGGTCGCCGGCGAGTATGCCGGCAAGGACGCCGAGGTGGCCGTCACGGTCAACACGATCAAGGAGCGTGAGCTGCCGGAGGCCGACGACGAGTTCGCCCAGCTCGCCAGCGAATTCGACACGCTGGAGGAGCTGAAGACGGACCTGCGCGAGCGGCTCACCAGGGTGAAGCGCATGCAGCAGGGCGTGGAGGCCAGGGACAAGGTCATGGACGCGCTGCTGGAGCGGGTCGAGGTGCCGATCCCGGAGAAGGTCCTCCAGGCCGAGATCGACAACCGCAAGCACGACGCCATCCACCCGTTCGACCACGACGAGGAGGCGTTCAAGCGTTCCCTCGAGGCGCAGGGCGGCAACCCCGAGGAGTGGGACAACGAGGTGCGCACCGAGGCCGAGAAGTCGGTACGTACGCAGCTGCTGCTCGACACGGTCGCCGACGAGCGTGAGGTGTCGGTCAACGACGCCGAGCTGACCGAGCGGATCATCTACCAGGCGCAGCGCTTCGGCGTCAGCCCGGACGAGTACGTGCAGCGTGCCCAGCAGTCGGGCCAGCTCGGCGCGATCTTCGCCGACGTGCGCCGCGGCAAGGCGCTGGCGTCCATCGTGCGCGAGGCCACGGTGACCGACGGCTCCGGCGCGGCCGTGGACCTGGACGAGCTGTTCGGCACCGAGGAAACGGACGAGGCTCCTGCGGAGTCCGCAGGCGAGACCGAGGCCACGGACGAGACGGCCACGACTCCGGACAAGTGACCCTTTCTCATGCTCTGAGCGAACTCGGGCGGTGTCGGGCCTTCGACGCCGCCCGAGTTCGTTAGGGTCGGTTACAAGATCTGAGACTTGTGAAAAGGCAGGCAGACGTGACGCAGCACATGCCCGAGGGGCGCACCAGCACCGCGGGGCTCAACCTGACCGACTCGGTGTACGAGCGGCTGCTCCAGGAGCGCATCGTGGTGCTCGGCTCCGAGGTCAATGACGAGGTAGCCAACCGCATCACCGCGCAGCTGTTGCTGCTCGCCGCGGAGGACTCCCAGTCCGACATCCGTTTCTACATCAACTCGCCCGGCGGTTCCGTGACCGCGGGCTTCGCGATCTACGACACGATGCAGCTCATCGAGCCGGACGTCGCGACCTACGCGATGGGCATGGCTGCTTCGATGGGGCAGTTCCTGCTGTCCTCGGGGGTGCCCGGGAAGCGCTACGCCCTGCAGCACGCTCGTATCCTCATGCACCAGCCGTCGGCGGGCGTGGGTGGTACCGCCTCCGACATCGCCATCCAGGCTGAGGTGTTCGGCAAGTGGAAGCAGGAGCTGGCGCGCATCACCGCGGAGCAGACGGGGCAGACGGTCGAGCAGATCCTCGCCGACGGCGACCGGGACCGCTGGTTCACCGCCGAGGAAGCCCGTGAGTACGGCTTCGTGGACCAGGTGCTGACTCGCGAGAACCCGCACCCGAACTCGAACAACTGACCGGGCACGGTAGGAGACAAGACCCCATGAGCAACTTCCAGCTTCCGCAGTCCCGGTACATCCTGCCCTCGTACGTCGAGCGCACCAGCTACGGGGTGAAAGAGTCCAACCCCTACAACAAGCTGTACGAAGAGCGGCAGATCATGCTCGGCGTCCAGGTCGACGACGCGTCGGCCAATGACGTGATGGCCCAGCTGCTGCACCTCGAGCACGAGGACCCGGACCGCGACATCACGATCTACATCAACTCGCCCGGTGGTTCGTTCACCGCGCTGATGGCGATCTACGACACCATGCAGTTCGTCCGGCCGGACATCCAGACGGTCGTGCTCGGCCAGGCCGCGTCCGCGGCCGCGGTGCTGCTCGCGGCAGGCACCAAGGGCAAGCGGCTCGCGCTGCCCAACGCCAGGGTGCTGATCCACCAGCCGGCCACCGAGGGCACCTACGGCCAGGTGTCGGACCTGGAGATCCAGGCCGCCGAGATCCAGCGGGTGCGCAGGCTGATGGAGAGCACACTGGCCAAGCACACCGGCAAGACCGAGGAAGAGGTCCGCGCCGACGTCGAGCGCGACAAGATCCTCACCGCCGAGCAGGCACTCGAGTACGGCATCATCGACCAGGTGCTGCCGTACCGGAAGGCCTCCGGCGAGGGCTGATGCCCCCGTGCGATGGCGCCGAAGGCGGCCATCGCGACGAGCCGAGTTGGGGCCGGGTGCGTGTCGCCACCGGCGAGGCACCCGGTCCTCGGGCTAGGGTGGCCCGCGCGTCCGGAATTTCCGTTGGTTCTCCCGCCGGGCGCGTCGGGCAGGTACCGTCAGTGGCAGCGTCGCTGTCCCGCTCCGTGGAGCGGGCGGGCGAGACGAGTAGGTGCGGCTGGTAGCACCGGAGGGGACGAGGTCAGCGGTCATGGCACGGATCGGCGACGGCGGAGACCTGCTGAAGTGTTCTTTCTGCGGGAAGAGCCAGAAACAGGTGAAGAAGCTCATCGCCGGACCCGGCGTGTACATCTGCGATGAGTGCATCGAGCTGTGCAACGAGATCATCGAGGAGGAGCTGGCCGAGGCCGGCGACGTCAAGCTCGATGAACTGCCGAAACCCGCAGAGATCCATGAGTTCCTCGAGCAGTACATCATCGGCCAGGACGATGCGAAGCGCACGCTCGCGGTCGCGGTGTACAACCACTACAAGCGCATCCAGTCGGAGGGCAAGTCCGGGCCCAAGGACTCCAAGGACGAGCCCGTCGAGCTCGCGAAGTCCAACATCCTGATGCTCGGCCCCACCGGCTGCGGCAAGACCTACCTGGCGCAGACGCTGGCCAAGCTGCTCAACGTACCCTTCGCGATCGCGGACGCCACGGCGCTGACCGAGGCCGGCTACGTCGGCGAGGACGTCGAGAACATCCTGCTGAAGCTGATCCAGGCCGCCGACTACGACGTCAAGCGCGCCGAGACCGGCATCATCTACATCGACGAGGTCGACAAGATCGCCCGCAAGTCGGAGAACCCGTCGATCACCCGCGACGTCTCCGGCGAGGGCGTGCAGCAGGCCCTGCTGAAGATCCTCGAGGGCACCACCGCGTCCGTGCCGCCCCAGGGCGGGCGCAAGCATCCGCACCAGGAGTTCATCCAGATCGACACGACGAACGTGCTGTTCATCGTGGCGGGTGCGTTCGCGGGGCTCGAGAAGATCATCAATGACCGGATCGGCAAGCGCGGCATCGGTTTCGGCTCCGAGATCCGCACCAAGCGGGAGATCGAGGAGAGCGACGTCTACTCCGACACGATGCCCGAGGACCTGATCAAGTTCGGGTTGATCCCGGAGTTCATCGGCCGGCTCCCGGTGGTCGCGAGCGTGACCAACCTGGACAAGTCCTCGCTCGTGCGGATCCTCACCGAACCCCGCAACGCGCTGACCAAGCAGTACAAGAAGCTGTTCGAGATGGACGGCGTCGAGCTGGAGTTCACCAGGACCGCGCTGGAGGCGATCGCCGACCAGGCGCTCCTGCGGGGCACCGGAGCCCGCGGCCTGCGCGCGATCATGGAAGAGGTCCTTCAGCCGGTGATGTACGACATCCCCAGCAGGGATGACGTGGCGAAGGTCGTCATCACCGAGCAGACGGTGCGGGAGAACGTGAACCCGACCATCGTCTCGCGCCAGCCGTCTCGCAGGCAGCGCAGCGAGCGCGGCGAGAAGTCGGCGTGAGGCCCGCTGACGGTTGCGCATGAGCACCACCTCGCACCCCGGCACGCCGGGAGGCGGCGCCCCTGAACTCGGTGATGCCGCGACACGGCTGGTCGCGCTGCTCCGGTTGCGCAACCCCCGGGTCCACCTGGTATTCCTGATCGTCCTGTCCGTGCTCGTCGCCGTGTGTCTCGCGGCCACGATCACCCGGTTCTCGGCATGGCCCCTGCTTCCGCTGGCCCCGTTCGGCCTCGCCGCACTCGGCGCATGGCGTGCCCGCACGTCAGCGGGGGAGCGGCAGCTTCTCGGCTGGGTGACCTTCTATGCCGTCACGGTCGCCATCGGCTTCTGGGTCGCCTCCGCCATCGGCCGCATCCTCAGCTAAGGGGTTTGCGGCGGGTCGCCGGTGGATAGCCCACACGGGTAGGCGGTCGACCGAAGAAGGCACGGTTGTGACAGCGAGCGGGGAGCCGGACAACGGCGGGTTCTCCCACGAGACCCTCTTCTACCGCGATGAGCGCGCTTACCTGGCCGGCACCGTACCGTTCGTGCTGGACGGACTCGCCGCGGGTGAACCCGTCGCGGTCGCCGTTCCGGGGGAGAACCTCGACCGCATCCAGGACGCGCTGGGCACGTCCGCGGCCGAGGTGCGGCTGATCGACATGGCCGTGGCCGGACGCAACCCCGGACGGATCATCCCCGGTGTGCTGAGCGCGTTCGCGGATACGCATCCCGGCCCGCTGCGGCTCGTCGGCGAGCCCATCTGGGCGGGTCGTACCGCCGCCGAGTACCTGGCCTGCGTGCAACACGAGGCACTGATCAACGTCGCGTTCGCCGGACGGGCAGGCACCACCGTCCTGTGCCCCTACGACGCCCGCCTGCCGCAGCCCGTGCTCGCCGATGCGGAGGCAACTCACCCGGTGTTGGTGGACGGCGTTGGCAGGCAGTTGAGTAGCCGGTACGCACCCGATGACGTCCTGGCCACCGCCAACGTGCCGCTCGTCGCGCCGCCGGAGGCGGCGGCGATGGCCTTCGCCCTCGACGGCCTCGCCAGGGCACGGCGGTTCGCGGTCGACCTCGCCAAGACGGCCGGTCTCAAAGGTGACCGACTCGACGACCTGGCGCTCGCGGTCGGCGAGCTCACGAGCAACAGTGTGCAGCACGGTGGTGGCTCGGGCGTGCTGCGAGTGTGGTCGAACCACGACGAGGTGATCTGTGAGGTCACGGACGCCGGCCGCGTCACCGATCCGCTCGCCGGGCGCCGCCCCGCCTCACCAGGGCAGGTTGGTGGCCGCGGCCTGCTGCTGGTCAACTGTGTCGCCGATCTGGTCCGTACCTATTACGGTCCGGGCGGGACCGTGACACGGCTACACGTGCGAACGGACTAGCTCGACGTGGCCCCTGGCGCGTGCTTGCCGAGGAAGGCCACCAGTCCCGGCACCGTGCTGCGGAAGAATGCCCCGTTGTGCCTGCCCGGCCCGGTATAGCCCACCTCGGGACGGGTGAGCTGGATGAACTCGCGGACGCCCGTGATGAACCGGTCCTGATCACCACACCAGACGGCGGTGGGTATTCCGCGCGTCGCCTGCAGGTGGCGCAGCGGATCCAGCGATGTCCAGTCCGTCTCGTTGCGGAAGGCCTTGCGCCGGTGCGCCTCGGTCCAGGACGTCATGAACGCGGGCGAGATCGCGGCGATCGCGTTCAGCTCGATACCCCGCTCGCGCTGCCGCCGGGCATAGACGAAGGCCCCGAAGCCACCCATGGACGTTCCCGTGGCGGCGAACGGTGTGCCGTCCTGCCCGCCGAGACCGCGCTCCAGCAGCCAGGCCGGTACCTCGTCGAGCAGCATCGCCATGGGGTCGTCACCGCGCTGGTGCTCGTGCCAGTAGTTGTCGCCGCCGTCGACGGCGATGAAACCGAACGGCGGCACCTCCAGCGAGGTCACCTGTGCGCTGAGCCTGCTCTCCAGGCCGTCGGCCGGGGCGCTCCGCGCCGAACCGCCGAGCCCGTGCAGCAGCAGCGACATCGGCATGCCCTGTGGTGGTGCGTGGACCGGCAGGACGAGCACGAGGTTGACGTGGCGACCGCGGGCATGGGAGTAGACCCGCTCGACCCGGGTGACGCCAGGCCCCGCGAGCACGGCGGGAACGGGTGAGCTCGCGGACCGGCGCAGGGCGTAACCCGGGGTGGAGGGCGAGTCGCTGAGCGCGGCAACCGTGGCGGCTGCGGCGGCGCCGACACCGCCGGCGGCACCGGCCAGGAGGATGGTCCGCCTGCTCGGTCCGCGTCGTTGTCGCGTTGTCGCACCATCGTGCGCTACCGGCACGCATCCCCCTTTCGCCTGTGCGCTCAGCCTTCCACGATTCGCTTCTCCCCGCTGTAAAGGTTCATGCTGTGGCCACGAAGAAAGCCGATAAGGGTGATGCCGTTCTCCTCCGCCAGTTCCACCGCAAGCGACGACGGCGCCGAGACGGCGGCGAGCAACGGCACCCCCGCCATGGCGGCCTTCTGGACGAGCTCGAAGGACGCGCGGCCGGACACCAGCAGCCCGCAGTCCAGCAGCGGTACCCGGCCCGCGAGCACGGCCCAGCCGAGCACCTTGTCCACCGCGTTGTGCCTGCCGACGTCCTCGCGGACGGCGAGCAGCGTTCCGTCGGAGGTGAACAGGCCGGCGGCATGCAGCCCGCCGGTCGCGGCGAACACCCGCTGCTGCTCACGCAGGGCATCGGGCAACCCGGCCAGGGTCTGCGTGGTGACGGAGAACGGCGAGCCGGAGGGATCGAAGCGCGTGCGCAGTTTCACCGCGTCGAGCGCCGCCTTGCCGCAGACGCCGCACGAGGACGTGGTGTAGAAGTTCCGTTCCACGCCGGTTTCGGGGGCGGGGACGCCCTCGGCCAGCGCGAGGTCGAGCACGTTGTAGGTGTTACGGCCGGTGTCGTCGACGCTGTCGCAGTAGCGGGCGGCGGCAATGTCCTCCCGCGCGGCTATGACGCCCTCCGACAGCAGGAAGCCGTGCGCGAGCTCGACATCGTGTCCCGGCGTGCGCATGGTGACCGCCAGTGCCTTGCCGGAGACGCGCAGCTCCAGCGGTTCCTCGGCCGCCAGCGCGTCCGGCCTGCGGCGCGTGCCGTGTGCGGTGAGCATGCGCACCGGCTTGCGTACGGTGACTCGGCCCATGGGTATCACTCCAGCCCAGACGTTCGACAGCATTCTGCTGCGCTCGCGGCGTTTGTGTAATAGATTGCCCGCGCGTAGGTCGACAGTATTCAGTGTACGGAGGTCCCCGCGTGGCTTTCGGTTTCCTCGACCGCTCTCACAGCATCGCACCATCGAACTGGAGCCGGTGGCTGGTGCCCCCGGCCGCGTTGTCCGTGCACCTGGCGATCGGCCAGGTCTACGCCTGGAGCGTGTTCAAGCCCCCGCTGGAGGAGACGCTCGGCCTGTCCGGCACCCAGAGCGCGCTGCCGTTCCAGCTGGGCATCGTCATGCTGGGCCTGTCCGCGGCGTTCGGCGGCACGCTCGTCGAGCGCAACGGGCCACGCTGGGCCATGTTCGTCTCGATGACCTGCTTCTCGTCCGGCTTCCTGATCTCCGCGCTGGGCGTGGCGCTGTCGCAGTACTGGCTCGTGGTGCTCGGCTACGGCGTGGTCGGTGGTGTAGGCCTCGGGATCGGGTACATCTCGCCGGTGTCGACGCTGATCAAATGGTTCCCCGACCGGCCGGGCATGGCCACCGGGATCGCGATCATGGGCTTCGGCGGTGGCGCGCTGATCGCTTCACCGTGGTCGAGCCAGATGCTGGCGTCCTTCGGCACCAGCACCGGTGGCATCGCGACGACGTTTCTGGTGCATGGTCTGGTCTACGCGGTGTTCATGTCGATGGGTGTGCTGCTCATCCGCGTGCCGGCCGCCGGCTGGCGCCCCGCCGGGTACGCGCCGCGTGCCCAGAACGGCAACTCCATGATCACCACGGCCAACGTCTCGGCGCGTAACGCCATCAGGACACCGCAGTTCTGGCTGCTGTGGGTGATCCTCTGCTTCAACGTCACAGCGGGCATCGGCATCCTGGAGAAGGCCGCGCCGATGATCACGGAGTTCTTCCGCGACACCTCGGCACCGGTCGGCACCGCCGCGGCGGCTGGTTTCGTGGCACTGCTGTCGCTGACCAACATGCTCGGCCGCTTCGTGTGGTCGTCCACATCGGACATTCTCGGCCGGCGCAACATCTACCGGCTCTACCTCGGGGTGGGCGCGCTGCTGTACCTGGTCATCGCGCTCACCACGAACACCTCGAAGATCGTGTTCGTGCTCTGCGCCATGGTGATCCTGTCGTTCTACGGCGGTGGGTTCGCCACCATTCCCGCGTACCTGAAGGACCTCTTCGGGACCTACCAGGTCGGCGCCATCCACGGCCGGCTGCTCACCGCCTGGTCGACCGCGGGCGTGCTCGGCCCGCTCATCGTCAACGCCATCGCCGACAGTCAGGAAGCCGCGGGCAGGGAAGGTCCCGCGCTGTACACGACGTCGCTGTTCATCATGATGGGCCTGCTGATCGCCGGTTTCGTCGCCAACGAGCTGGTGCGCCCGGTCCACGCACGGTTCCATGAACCGGTTGCCGACACGCCGGCCCTGTCGCGGAAGGAGACCCGGTGAGCGAGACACGGCCGGTGCGCCGGACCCCGTTGCTGGTGCTGGTCTGGTTGTGGGTGGCGCTGCCGTTCGCCTACGGGTTGTACGAGCTGGTACGCAAGGTCGCGCAGCTCTTCGGTGGCTGACCGGAGGCGTTAACCAGGCGGTAACAGCTCGGATCTTGCCAAGTCGTTAGCGAACCGAAAGACTAGCCCGCGTTGTCCAGGCTGGGAGGTTCGTGTGGTTCGTCCGCGGTCGGCTCATCGAGTTCTGATCGTTCTCGTGCTGGCGCTGGTACTCCCGATGCTCACCCTCCCAGCCCAGGCCAAGCATCCCTCGGCCCACCGCGACCCTGGGAACGGTGCCGAGCGCACGGCCGCGGCCACCGCCACGGCTTCCCGCGCGCTGGTCGCCGCCACCGGCGAGAACCGCCAGGGCGGCGACCAGCAGGGCTACCCCCGTCGCACCCAGCTGCGCGTGTTCGCCGAGGACCCCAGCGACAAGGCGATCAAGCTGGGCCTCATGCCGTACCACGACATCGCGCCCGCGCTCAACGACCTGCAGGCGCGTAGCAACCGGGTGTCGGCCGAGGTGATCGGCCGGAGCACGCTCGGGCGCGACCTGTACCTGGTGACGGTCACCGCGCCGGAGAACCCCGGGCAGGCCAGGCAACAGGACCGCTGGCGCGAGCTCATCGAGAACAACCCCCGTGCCGCGGCGAAGGACCAGCGGCTCGCCCGTGAGTACAAGGCGCCGATCTGGATCAACGCGAACATCCACGGTGACGAGTGGGAAGGCACCGACGGTGCCATGCGCGTCATCGAGGAGCTGGCCACCAGCAGCGATCCCGCCGATGTGCGGCTGCTCGAGCGCACCCGGATCTACTTCACCGTGACCAACAACCCGGACGGCCGCGTTGCCGGCACCCGGGCCAACGCCGCCGGTTTCGACGTCAACCGCGACCACATCACCTCGACCCAGCCGGAGTCGCGCGCGGTGCGCGACGTGGTGATCGAGACACAGCCGCTGGTGATGCTCGACGAACACGGCTACACCGGCACCACGCTCATCGAGCCGGGCACGCCGCCGCACGGCCAGAACTACGAGTACGACCTCTACATCAAGCACGCCTACGCCAACGCCCTCGGCATGGAGAAGGCGATCGGTGACCTGGGCTACCCGGAGACCGCACGCGCGGACATCCCGTTCCGGGACTTCCCGCCGGGTGAGTGGGACGACTGGCCGCCGATCTTCACCCCGATGTACGCGATCTACCACGGCGCGGTCGCGCACACGGTGGAGGTGCCGCTGCGGGTGAACCGGTCGGACTACACCAACCTGCCGGTCGAGGAGCTCCGGCGCCGCTCCGGCATCAACACCGCTGTCGCCGAGACCACGATCAACGCCAGCATCGACTACACCGACACGAACCGGCGTGAGCTGATCGCCGACCAGATCGAGACGTTCCGCCGCGGCTGGACCGGGGAAGCGCAGCGCGACATCCCCGACGGCTACGTCCCCGGCTTCGGCGAGGAGGACCGCTACTCGGTCGAGTTCCCGCGCGCCTACGTCATCCCGGCCGGCAGTGCACAGCGTTCGGCCACCGCGGCCGCGCGGCTGGTGGATCACCTGATCGCCAACGATGTCCGGGTCACCCGTGCCGAGAAGCCGTTCCAGCTGGCGGGCCGCGGCTACCCCGCGGGCTCCTACGTCGTGGACATGCACCAGCCCAAGCGGGGACTGGCGAATGTGATCCTCGCCGAGGGCAAGGACATCTCCGCCGACGTGCCGAGGATGTACGACATCTCCGGGTGGAGTCACGGGCTGCTGTGGGGCGCGACGGTCGACGCGTCGCGGACGGCTGCACCGGAGGTCCGGACCACTGCGGTCACGGTCGCATCGCCCACCGGTGCGGTGGCCGCTCCGGCCGGGGCCGACCTGGCGCTCGCGCTCACCGATGGCAAGGAGATCCAGGCGGTGAACCTCCTGCTGGAGCAGGGTGTCGCCGTGTACCGCAACGACGACGGCACCGTCGTGCTACCCGCCTCGGCCCGGCGGCAGGCGGCCACGGCCGCCGAGCGGTTCGGCGTTCGCTTCACCGCGGCGCCCGCCCGGCCACCCGGCACGCTCCTGCACAAGCCGGTGATCGCGGCCGCAGCGGCGTCCGACGAGCTGTTCGTGCTGCGGGAGCTCGGGTTCGACGTCCGTCCGGTGTCCACGCAGGCCCTCAACGACGGCTTCGATCTGACCACAGTGGACACACTGCTCGTCTCGACGGGGCTGTCCTACGGGCAGCTGACCGAACAGGCACGCCAGCGCCTCACGGCGTTCCTGACCGAGGGTGGTGTGGTCACCCGCGGCTCGGGCGGCGCCGCATTCAACGCCGCCGCCGGGCTCCTGCCGGTGACGGCGGTCGCGGGACGGTCCGATGCCAACGGCGTGGTGACGGTGTCAAATGATGGTGACCTGCTCGGCGCAGGCTCGCCGGGGCACGCGTTCGTGTACTCACCGCTGTGGTTCACGGGTCTCGGTGAGGGTGTCGTCGCCGAGCAGCGCTACGGCACCGGAAACCCGCTCGTCGCGGGGCACTGGCTGCCCGCGAGCAGCGGCAACGGTCCCGAGCAGGCCGCGGGGCAGGCCGCCGTGGTGTCCGGCGTGACCGGGGCGGGCACGCGCACCGTCCTGTTCGGTACCGAACCGCTGTTCCGTGGCCACCCGAAGGGCCTGTTCGCACAGGTAGGCAAGGCGCTGTACTGGACAGCAGCAGGGTAAGCGGCGTGGCCAGGCGCGAACGGAGCTGAATTGTCCCCCAAGGCCACCTTGGTTGCGCCCACCCGTCTCCCACCACCGCCCAAACCGAGACGCTTCGCGCCGCAGTGTTTGATTCCTGCAACCAAGGTGGCCTTGGGGAGCGTTAACCGCGCTGTTCGAGGCGGACGACGATGGCCTTGGAGGTGGGGGTGTTGGAGGTACGGGCTACGGAGTCGAGCGGTACCAGCGCGTTGGCCTCCGGGAAGTACGCCGCCGCGCAGCCGCGCGCGGTCGGGTAGCCCACCACCCGGAAGCGCTCGGCCCGACGCTCGTGGTCGGACCACTCCGACACCAGGTCCACGAGCTCGCCGTCGGGGATCCCGAGCTCGGTGAGATCCGCCGGGTTCACGAACACCACCCGGCGGCCGTCCTCGACCCCGCGGTAGCGGTCGGACAGGCCGTAGATCGTGGTGTTGTACTGGTCGTGGCTGCGCAGGGTCTGCAGCAGCAGCCTGCCCCGCGGCGCGGTCGGGTACTCCAGCTCACTGACCCCGAACATCGCCTTGCCGGTGAGCGTTCCGGTGAACTGCCTGCTGTCCCGGGGCGGGTTGGGCAGCACGAAGCCATCGGGCTCGCGTACCCGTGCGTTGTAGTCCGTGCAGCCGGGGACGACCCGGGCGATGCGCTCACGGATCTCGTCGTAGTCGGACTCGAAGGCCTGCCACGGCACGGCGTGGTCGTCACCGAAGAGGGCACGCGCGAGCCGGCACAGGATCGCGACCTCCGAGAGCAGGTGGTCACTCGCAGGGCGGAGCCGCCCACGGGAGGCGTGCACCGCCGACATCGAGTCCTCGACGGTCACGAACTGCTCGCCACCGGCCTGCACGTCGCGTTCCGTGCGGCCCAGCGTCGGCAGGATCAGCGCCGTCCGTCCATGCACCACGTGCGAGCGGTTGAGCTTCGTCGACACGTGGACCGTCAGCTCGCACGAGCGCAGCGCGCGCTCGGTCAGCTCGGTGTCCGGGGTGGCGGAGGCGAAGTTGCCGCCGACGGCGAAGAACACCGTGCCACGGCCGTCCCGCATAGCGCGGATGGAATCGACGACGTCGTAGCCGTGCTTGCGTGGAACGGGAATGCCGAACTCGGACTCCAGCGCGGCCAGGAACGGCTCCGGCATCTTCTCCCAGATACCCATCGTGCGGTCGCCCTGCACGTTCGAGTGTCCGCGCACCGGGCACAACCCTGCCCCCGGCTTGCCGATCATGCCCCGCAGCAGTGCGACGTTGGCGACCTCGGCGATGGTCGGCACGGAGTGGGCGTGCTGCGTGAGTCCCATCGCCCAGCAGTAGATGGTGCGCTTCGACTCGGCGATCATGCCGGCGACCTTGGCGATCTGCTCCCTGGACAAGCCGGTGGCCTCGTCCACCTGGGACCAGTCGAGCGCGCGCACCTGCTTTTCGTAGTCGGCGAAGTCGTGCGTGGAGCTCTCGATGAAATCCGTGTCGAGCACCGTGCCCGGCGCCGCGTCCTCCCACGACAGCAGGAGATGCCCGATCGCCTGGAACAGCGCCAGGTCACCACCGAGCTTGATCTGGCAGAACTCGTCGGCCAGCGCGCTGCCCTTGCCGGCGACACCGCGGACGTTCTGCGGGTTCTTGAACCGCAGCAGCCCGGCTTCGGGCAGCGGGTTGACCGCGATGACCTTCGCGCCGTTCGCCTTCGCCTGCTCCAGCGCGGAGAGCATGCGCGGATGGTTCGTGCCGGGGTTCTGTCCGATCACGACGATCAGGTCGGCGTGGTGCAGGTCGGCCAGCGTGACGGTGCCCTTGCCGATGCCCGTGGCCTGCGACAGCGCCGCACCGGAGGACTCATGGCACATGTTGCTGCAGTCGGGCAGGTTGTTGGTGCCGAAGGCGCGGACCAGCAGCTGGTAGACGAATGCGGCCTCGTTGCTCGTGCGGCCGGAGGTGTAGAACATCGCCTCGTCGGGACTGTCCAGCTCACGCAGCGTGCGCGCGGTGAGCTGGAACGCCTCGTCCCACGAGATGGGCTCGTAGTGCGTTGCCCCCTCGCGCAGCACCATGGGGTGCGTCAGGCGGCCCTGCTGGCCCAGCCAGTAGTCGGTCTTGTCCGCCAGCTCGGTGATCGAGTGCTCGGCGAAGAACTCAGGGCCGATGCGCCGGGTGGTCGCCTCCTCGGCGACGGCTTTGGCGCCGTTCTCACAGAACTCGGCGAGCTTGCGGTGCTCGCCGTCGGTCTCCCGTGGTTCCGGCCACGCGCAGCCAGGGCAGTCGTAGCCTTCCTGCTGGTTGAGCAGGCGCAGCGTGCGTACGGTGCGGCCGGTGCCCATCTGCTCCCAGCCACGCCACAGTGACACTGCGACGCCCGGGATACCGGCAGCCCACTCCTTCGGCTTGCCGACCCGGATCCGGTCTTCGTCGATGTCCTCATGCGGTGCGTTGCGTGCCACGCCGCCATTGTTCGCCGGGGTCGCAGCCGTTGGCGCCGTCCTGGCCCTGTCGGCTTCGTCACAACCCGCTGGCGGCCTGGTGGCAACGCCGGTGACGAGTACGAAGCAGCGCTTCGTAGACTGACCAGTTGTGACGGAGAACGCGCCCCAGCAGCCCACCGACCTGCCCAATGCCTGGAACCCGGCCGACGAAGAGGCCGCCCTTTACCAGCGCTGGGTAGACGCCGGCTACTTCACCGCGGACGCGACGTCGGAGAAGCCGCCGTTCTCGATCGTTCTGCCGCCGCCCAACGTCACCGGCAGGCTGCACATGGGCCATGCGCTGAACCACACGCTGATGGATGCGCTGACCCGCCGCCGCCGGATGCAGGGCTACGAGGTGCTGTGGCTGCCGGGCATGGACCACGCAGGCATCGCCACCCAGAACGTGGTGGAGCGCCAGCTCGGCAGCGAGGGCCTGTCCCGGCACGACCTCGGCCGCGAGCGGTTCGTCGAGCGCGTGTGGGAGTGGAAGGCCGAGTACGGCGGCAAGATCCTCGACCAGATGCGCAGGCTCGGCGACGGGGTCGACTGGTCGCGCGAGCGCTTCACGATGGACGAGAGCCTGTCCCGCGCCGTGCAGACCATGTTCAAGAAGCTCTACGACGACGGGCTCATCTACCGCGCCGAGCGGATCATCAACTGGTGCCCGCGCTGTCACACGGCGCTGTCGGACATCGAGGTCGACCACTCCGACGACGACGGCGAGCTGGTGTCGATCCGCTACGGCGACGGCGATGCCGCGATCGTGGTCGCCACGACCCGTGCCGAGACGATGCTCGGCGACACCGCCGTCGCGGTGCACCCCGACGACGAGCGCTACGCGCACCTGATCGGTACCGAGGTGGAGCTGCCGCTGACCGGCAGG
Organism: Saccharomonospora sp. NPDC046836; assembly: GCF_040645195.1. Taxonomy (NCBI): domain Bacteria; kingdom Bacillati; phylum Actinomycetota; class Actinomycetes; order Pseudonocardiales; family Pseudonocardiaceae; genus Saccharomonospora; species Saccharomonospora sp. NPDC046836. The sequence goes on along the minus strand of NZ_JBEYXW010000033.1, from coordinate 21,451 downwards.
CACATCCCGATCGTGGCCGACAAGCACGTGGATCCCGAGTTCGGCACCGGTGCGGTGAAGGTGACCCCGGCACACGACCCGAACGACTTCGAGATCGGCAGGCGGCACGGCCTGCCGATGCCGTCCATCATGGACGAGCGCGCGATCATCACCGTGCCGGGCCCGTTCCAGGGCATGGACCGGTTCGAGGCAAGGCCCGCCGTCATCGCCGCGCTGCGCGCGCAGGGCAGGATCGTGGCGGAGAAGCGGCCCTACGTCCACGCGGTCGGCCACTGTTCCCGCTGCGACACCGTGATCGAGCCGCGGCTGTCACTGCAGTGGTGGGTCAAGGTGGAGCCGCTCGCCCGCGCCGCAGGCGAGGCCGTGCGCGACGGGCGCACCAAGATCCACCCGCCGGAGCTGGCCAAGCGCTACTTCGACTGGGTCGACAACATGCACGACTGGACGATCTCGCGCCAGCTGTGGTGGGGGCACCGCATCCCGGTGTGGTACGGCCCGGACGGCGAGACCGTGTGCGTCGGGCCGGACGAGCAGCCGCCATCGGGCGAGGGCTGGCGGCAGGACCCGGACGTGCTGGACACCTGGTTCTCGTCGGGGCTGTGGCCGATTTCGACCATGGGCTGGCCGGCGGACACCGCGGATCTGGCGAAGTTCTACCCGACCAGCGTCCTGTCCACCGGCTACGACATCCTCTTCTTCTGGGTCGCCAGGATGATGATGTTCGGGCTGTACGCCATGCAGGACAAAGCCGACAGCCGTGCGGTGCCTTTTCAACACATCTACCTGCACGGCCTCATCCGCGATGCGAGCGGCAAGAAGATGTCGAAGTCGCGCGGTAACGTGATCGACCCGCTCGACTGGATGGACCGCTTCGGCGCCGATGCCACCCGGTTCACGCTGGCGCGTGGTGCGAACCCGGGCGCGGACATGGCACTGGCCGAGGAATGGGCGGCCGGTTCCCGCAACTTCTGCACGAAGCTGTGGAACGCCACCCGGTTCGCGATCATGAACGGCGCGACGATCACCCGTGAGCTGCCGCCCGCCGAGGAGCTCACCGAGACCGACCGCTGGATACTCGGCAGGCTCGGCGCCGTGGTGTCCGAAGTGGACGCACTGGTCGAGGACTACCAGTTCGCCAAGGCCACCAACCTGCTCTACCACTTCACCTGGGACGAGCTGTGCGACTGGTACCTGGAGCTGGCGAAGGTGCAGTTCTCCGGCGAGCACGCCGACGGTACCCGTGCGGTGCTCGGCCACGCGCTGGACACCGTGCTCCGCCTGCTGCACCCGTTCATCCCGTTCATCACCGAGCGGCTGTGGACCACCCTCACCGGCGGTGAGTCGCTGGTCGTCGCGCGGTGGCCCGCGGGGTCGGTGCGGCTGCCTGCGGCCGACCCGGTGGCGGACGCGCGGATCGGTGACGTGCAGAAGCTCGTGACGGAGATCCGCCGGTTCCGCTCCGACCAGGGCCTCAAGCCGGGGCAGCGGGTCGCGACGCGGCTGTCCGGGCCGGGTTTCGCCGAGGTGGCCGGGCACGAGGACGCGGTGCGCGCGCTGGCGCGTCTCGCCGAACCTGCCGAGGGCTTCGCGGCGACGGCCTCGCTGGAGGTCACGCTCGCCGGCGGCGCGGCGATCGTCGAGGTGGACACCTCGGGCACGATCGATGTCGCCGCCGAGCGCAAGCGGCTGCAGAAGGACCTCGCCGCGGCGGAGAAGGAGCTCAAGCAGACCGAGGGCAAGCTCGGCAACCAGGGGTTCCTGGACAACGCGCCCGCCGATGTGGTCGACAAGATCCGGGTGCGCCGCGACGCCGCGGTCGCCGACATCGAGCGCATCACCGCCCGGCTGGCAGCCCTGCCCGGCTAGCCCTCAGCTGCTCGAAGATCTCCGTCGCGACCCCGGCCATGCCCGAGAAGCGGGGGTGGTACGACGCGGCGCCCAACGGGTTGGTGTCCTTGCCCTGGATCCAGGCGTCGGTGCCCGCGCAGGCGTCGTGGCCGAGCGAGGCCGGGTACAGGTCGACGAAGACCGCGCGACCGTCGTCGGCGACTGCCTTGGCCAGCGCGTCGTTGAGGGCCTCCTCGATGCTGTTCAGCCAGGCGTAGTCGCCGTCGGCGAACGGCAGGATGCCGGGGCAGGTGCCGCTCGGCGGCGCGATGCGCGGGTAGCCGATGACGAGCACGGTGGCGCGCGGTGAGCGTGCATGCACACCGTCGAGCACCGCGGCGACCCGCTCACCGGTGCGCGCTATCGCCTCGTCGAGCGTGTCCACGCCGTCGACGGTGAAATGTTCCTGGCACGGCGAGCCGGCCGGATCGGACGCCCGCAGCTGCGGGCAGGTGCCGACGAGGCGGCCGAACACGCTTTCGTCGTTGCCGCCGATGCCGATGGTCACCAGGTCGGTGTTGGGTCGCAGCGCGTCGAACTGGGGCGGGTTGACGCCCAGCGTGACCTCCTGCGGCCGGCTCAGGTGTGAGGTGTCGGCACCGCTGCAGCTGACGTCGGTGTAGGACTTGACGTCCAGCTGGCGCGCGAGCTGCGCCGGATAGTTGCGCGTCGAGCGGAAGCAGCCAAGCGGATCGAGCCGCTGCATCGGGATCAGTGGACCGGCGGTGTAGGAGTCACCGAGCGCGACATAGCGGGTGAACTTCGGCGCGGCCGTCGCCGTGCCCGCGGCCGCCAGTGAGCTGAGTAGTAGTAGAAGGACCGCGCCGAAGATCGCCGTCACGCGTCGTCGAACTCGCATGGTTCCCCCCAGTTGTCCGCAGTTGTCCTTCCTTCATAACCGCTCGGTCGAGCTTCTGGAAGGCCGCGAGCGGGTGGCGTCACTACGCCGACCGCGTAGCGCCGTTCGGCCTATCGCGAACGGTAGTTCGCCGTATTCAGCCACACTTCTGTTTGATTTGCGCATAAGTTCCAGTAGTGTGAGGCGCATGAGTGTGACTGGCCTCACCGTCGAGGCGCCGGTGGTGCGCATGCGCGGCATCGGCAAGCAGTTTCTCGGCAATACGGTGCTGCGTGATGTGGACCTCGACCTGCGGCCAGGCGAGGTCCACGCCCTCGTTGGCGAGAACGGTGCTGGCAAGTCGACCCTGATGAAGATCCTCGCGGGGGTACACAGGCCGGACACCGGCACCGTCGAACTGGCAGGCAGCGAGACCGCGTTCACCTCGCCACGGCACGCGCAGACGGCCGGCATCTCGATCGTCCACCAGGAGTTCAACCTGCTCGGCGAGCGCACGGTCGCCGAGAACGTCTACCTCGGCCGGGAGCCCGTGCGCCGCGGGCAGGTGGACCGCAAGCGCATGGAGTCCGACACCGCGGCCCTACTGGAGGGGCTCGGCGAGCACGGCATCTCCCCGCGCACACCGATCCGCCTCCTTCCGGTCGCGCAGCGGCAGGTGGTCGAGATCGTCAAGGCGCTGTCCACCGATGCCCGCGTGCTCGCGATGGACGAACCCACCGCCGCGCTGGCCGACCACGAGGTCGAGCTGCTCTACGGTCTGGTGCGCAGGCTGCGCGAGCGGGGCATCGCGATCCTCTACGTCTCGCACCGGCTCCGCGAGGTGTTCGACCTCAGCCAGCGGATCACGGTCCTCAAGGACGGTGAGCTCGTCACGTGCGTACCCACGGCGGAGCTGACCCCCGACCAGCTGGTGCGGCACATGGTGGGCAGGCCGCTGGACGCACTGTTCCCCGACCGCACCGTCGCAGGGGAGTCCGGCCCCGCCAGGCTCACGCTGCGCGCGGCGGGCAACGCCCGGTTGCGCGGCATCAGCATGGAGCTGCGGGCCGGGGAGATCGTCGGGCTCGCCGGGCTGCAGGGCGCGGGCCGTTCCGCGGTCGCCAGGGCACTGTCCGGTGTGGACCCTTTCACCACGGGCACGCTCGAGCTCGACGGCAGGACACTGACCATCACCTCGCCGAGGGCGGCGGTCCGGCACGGGATCGCGCACGTGACCGAGGACCGCAAGGGCGATGGCCTCGCGCTGCGCCAGTCGGTGCGGGACAACGCACTGCTGGTGCGGCGTGCGGTGTTCGGGCGACGGCTGGCGCCGCTGGACCTCGGTGCACTGCTGCGTTCGGTGACATTGGTGAGCCGTGGTCCGGACCAGGAGGTGCGCTACCTCTCCGGCGGTAACCAGCAGAAGGTCGTGCTCGCGAAGTGGCTTGCCGTCGAGCCGCGGGTGTTGATTGTGGACGAACCGACGCGCGGAATCGACGTCGGCGCCAAGAAGGCCGTCTACGACCTGCTGCGCGGGCTCGCACGCGACGGCGTGGCGATCCTCATGATCTCCTCGGAGCTGCCGGAATTGATCGGGATGAGCGACCGCGTCCTCGTGATGCACGACGGTCGGATCGCGGGCGAGCTGCCTGCCGGCCCGACCGAGGAGGCCGTGATGACGCTGGCAACCGGGCACGGACTGGAGGCTGCGTAGTGTCCGCGGCAGGAACCGTGGTGCGCCCTGTGCGCGCGCCACGGCGGTCGGCCCTGCGGCAGCCGACGGTGGTCGTCTACCTCGCGCTGGTACTGCTGCTCATCGGTGGCAGTGTGCTGGTGGGTGTGAACGGGGGAGTGCTGCTCGACCAGGGCGGCATCCTCAACATCCTCACCCGCAGCACCGCGCTCGGGTTGGTCGCCATTGGACAGACGCTGGTGATCCTGACCGGGAAGCTGGACCTCTCGGTCGCCTACCTGATCGGCCTGTGCTCGCTGATCGGCGCCGAGACCATGGGCGGCGATCCGGGGATGATCGTGCCCGCCGTCTTGCTGACACTGGCCTGCGCCGCCGGTGTCGGGCTGATCAACGGCCTGGTGATCACCAAGCTCAAGGTCAACGCGTTCATCGCCACGCTGGGAACCGCGCTCGTCATCAGGGGGTACCTGGAGAGCTCCTACACGGGGCCCGCGGGCGACGTGCCGCGCGCGTTCCAGCGTCTCGGCTACGACCGGATCGGGCCGATCCCGGTGTCGACGTTGGTGATGCTGGCACTGGCGGCGCTCGTCTGGTGGTACCTGACCCGGACGAGGGGCGGCTACCACATCTATTCGGTGGGCGGTGACGAGGAAGTCGCGCGGTTCTCCGGCATCCGCACCGACCGCACCATCGTGAAGGTGCACGTGCTGTGCTCGGTCGCGGCCGGGCTGGCCGGGCTGTTCCTGGCCAGCAGGCTGGGTTCCGGCGCGCCGTGGGTCGGCACTGACGCCGGTTACGACCTCGAGTCGATCGCCGCGGTCGTGCTCGGTGGGACGCTGCTCGCCGGTGGGCGCGGCGGCGTCGCGGGCACCATCGGCGGCGTCCTCATCCTCGCGACCCTGGACACGATCTTCGACGACCTCGGTGTCACCCCGTTCTTCAAGGACGTCGTGCGCGGTGTGGTGCTCATCGTGGCGGTGGCGCTCTACGCGCGGCGGCAGAGGAGCCTGCGATGACGACCACCGAAACGCGGCGGCCGCCGCGGATCAAGCTCGCCGAGGGCACCGGTCCGGTGCTCGTGGTGCTGGCGGCGCTGCTCGTCGCGCTCGCCTTCGCCGGCCCGGCCTACAGCGAACCGGCTGGCTATCTCGCGCTGCTCAAGCGGGCGGCGCCGCTGATGATCCTCGCCATCGGCCAGTACTTTGTCATCGTCAGCGGTGGTTTCGACCTGTCGGTGGGCTCGCTCGTGACGGCCGAGGTGGTGATCGCCGCCCGGCTGATCGACGGGGAGGAATCGGCGACGGTGTGGGTGCTGGCGCTGCTGCTCGTCACCGGCGCGCTGGTCGGCCTCGTCAACGGGCTGATCACCACCAGGCTGCTCGTGCCGTCGTTCATCGTCACGCTCGGCATGCTGCTCGTGCTCGACGGTGCGGTGTTCCTGTGGACGGACGGCTCGCCGCGCGGGGCGCTGTCGGATGCGTTCCGGACGGTGGGCCGCGAAGGCTTCACCGTGCCGCTGCTCGGCCAGGTGCCGTGGTCGGTGGTGCTGCTCGCGGTGCTCGTGGTGGCCGCGGTGCTGTTCATGCGCGGGGGAACCGGACGGCAACTGGTGGCCATCGGCGACAACGAGACCGCCGTCCGGCTCGCCGGTGGCCGGGTGGAACGCCTGCGCACGCTGGCGTTCGTACTCTCCGGCGTCTCGGCCGCGATCGCGGCGATCCTGCTCGGCGGGTTCGCCGGAGTCTCGGCACAGGTCGGTGACGGCCTTGAGTTCCGCGTCATCACCGCCGTCGTACTCGGCGGTGTGGTGCTCGGCGGTGGCCGAGGTTCGGTCGTCGCCGCCATGGCGGGTGCGCTGACTCTGGAGGCGTTGTTCTCGCTGCTCAACCTGCTCGGAATCGCCGGCGGCCTCGAATCGGCCGTCCAGGGCGTGATCATCATCGCCGCCGTGGCCTATGCCGCGGTCGGTCGCTCGCTGTTACGGACAAGGAGGTCCCCATGAAAAGGGCTTGCACGATCGTGCTGGCCACGGGCGCGCTCGTGCTCTCGGCATGCTCGAGTGATCTGCCTGCCGACCCTGGGCCGGAGTCGTCGTCGGCGCCGCAGAGCTCGGCGCCGTCGGAGTTCTTCGACCAGGGCGAGTACCAGCGCCAGCTCGCGCTGCGCGACGCCGCCCCCGAGGGCCCGGCCGACCGGCCGTGGGAGCAGTCACTGGAACCGGAGATGGTGGACACCGCCCAGTACCAAAAGGACGGTCCGCACAAGGTCTGCTTCTCCAACGCCTCGGTGGACAACCCGTGGCGGCAGGTGGGCTGGAAGACCATGCAGGCCGAAGTGGACCTGCACGACGACATCTCCGAGTTCACCGTGCTGGACGCGGAGGCCAAGGACGACAAGCAGATCAGCGACATCTCCTCGCTCGTGTCCCAGGGCTGTGACGCGCTGATCGTCTCTCCGAACACGACGGCCACCCTGACCCCGGCGGTGGAGAACGCCTGCGGCAGCGGCATTCCGGTGATCGTGTTCGACCGCGGGGTCAACACCGAGTGCCCGGTGACCTTCATCCACCCCATTGGCGGCTACGCGTTCGGCGCGACGGCAGCGGAGTTCCTGTCGGAGCAGGTGGGCGAGGGCGGCAAGGTGCTCGCGCTGCGCGTGCTGCCGGGTGTCGACGTGCTGGAGCATCGCTGGGCCGCGGCCGATCGGATCCTGCAGGAGAACGGTGTCCAGGTCGTCGGCGCGGAGTTCACCGAGAACGACAGCGCCACGGCCAAGAACATCGTGTCGGACTACCTGCAGCGCGAGGGGCAGATCGACGGCATCTGGATGGACGACGGCACCGCGGCGGTCGCTGTGCTGGAGGCGTTCGAGGATGCCGGGGTGGAGCCGCCCGCGATCTCCGGTGAGGACCAGCAGCAGTTCCTGCAGAAGTGGAAGGACGAGAACCTCACCGCGCTCGCGCCGACCTACCCGACCTACCAGTGGCGCACGCCGGTCATCGCCGCGCTGAAGATCCTGAACGGCGAGCAGGTGCCCAAGGAGTGGATCCTGCCGCAACCGGTGATCGACTCGGGCACCCTCGACAACTACCTCACCGCCGGTATGCCGCCCCTGCACTACGGTCTGTGCGGTTGCCAGGAGATGCCCGGCTTCCCGCAGCGCTGGCAGTGAGCATGCACGCCCTCGGTGTCAACACGTGGGTGTGGACCTCGCCGCTGGACGATCGTGGCCTGGCCACGATCGCGCCGAAGGTAGCGGCTGGCGGGTTCGATGTGCTGGAGCTGCCGGTCGAGAACCTCGGCGACTGGGCACCGGACGCCGCGGCGGAGTTGTTGTCCGACCTCGGCCTCGCGGCCTCGGTGGCACTGGTGATGCCACCGGGCCGCGAGCTGGTGCAGGCCGACCCGGCGACCGTCACCGCGACGCGGGACTACCTGCGCAGCTGTATTGACATCGCCGCCACGGTCGGCTCGCCGACCCTGTGCGGGCCCGCCTACGCCTCGGTGGGCCGTACCTGGCGGACGACAACCGACGAGCGTGCCGCGTGCGTGCGGGAGCTGCGGGACAACCTCGCGCCCGTGCTCGACCATGCGCGGCAGGCGGGCGTTGTACTGGGTGTGGAGCCGTTGAACCGCTACGAAACCAGCCTGCTCAACACCGTGGCGCAGACACTGGAGGCGATCGAGGGGCTGCCCTCCTGCGGTGTCGCCCTTGACGTCTACCACCAGAACATCGAGGAGGTCGACATCGCCGCCGCCATCCGTGGCGCGGCAGGACACATTGCCCACGTCCAGGTGTGCGGCAACGACCGCGGCACGCCCGGGCGTGACCACCTCGACTGGCCGGGCCTGCTCGGCGCGCTCGACGACGCCGGATACGACGGTCCACTGTGTATCGAATCCTTCACCGCACACAACCAGAGCATTGCCACGGCCGCCTCGATCTGGCGCCCGCTGGCCGAGAGCCAGGACGCGCTGGCCTTCGACGGTCTCGGGTTCTTGAAGGAGGTGATGACGGGGCAACGACACACGCACTGACGCTCTGCGGCGCCGGCACGCCGTGTCCACTCCCCATTTACACGTGAGGAACCCATGAGCAGAAGCACGAGGTTCTTACCACGGGTCGGCGCCGCGATGCTCGGCGCGCTGGTCGCTGTCGGGCTCGCCCCGATGGCGGTCGCGCAGGCGCAGGAGCCCGAGTTCAACGCACTGTTGTTCACCAAGACCGCCGGGTACCGGCACGACTCCATCCCCGCAGGCGTGGCGAGGTTCGAACAACTCGCCGCCGACAACAACTTCACCGTCGACCACACCGAGGACTCCAGCGTCTTCAACGACGCCGACCTCGCCGGCTACGACGTCGTGATCATGTTCCAGACGTCGGGCATGGTCTGGGAGAACGACGAACAACGCCAGGCTATCCAGTCCTATGTGCAGGGTGGTGGCGGCATCGCCGCGATCCACAACGCGACCGACATGGGCATCGAGAACGAGTTCCCCTGGTGGGACGACCTCGTCAACGCCGGATCGCACATGCCGTCGCACTCGCCGGGCGTGCTGCCGGGCACCGCTTACGTCGTCGACGAACAACACCCGTCGACGGCCGGGCTGCCGGAGCGCTGGCAGCGCGCGGAGGAGTGGTACAACTTCGACGTCAGCATGCGTGGGAAGGCGCACGTGCTGGTGAACGTCGATGAGCGGACCTACAACCCCGGCGGGGACGCCATGGGGGCCGACCACCCGATCTCCTGGTGCCGTGACGTGGGCACCGCGCGTGTGTGGGCGACCGCCATGGGACATCCCACGGCGGCCTACAGCGAGCCGGAGTTCATCCAGCACCTGCTCGGCGGTGTGCGTACCGCCGCGGGTGTCGCCGAGGCGGACTGTTCGGCCACAGTGGACAGTGCGTTCGAGAAGGTTCCCCTGGACACCAACACGAGCGCACCGGTGGCGCTGGACGTCGCTCCGGACGGGCGGGTCTTCTACACCGAGATCCTCGGCCAGGTCCGCGTCTACGACCCCGAGACCGAGGCCGTGTCCACGGCGCTGGACCTGCCCGTGTACTCCGGTGGTGAGGACGGTCTCGTCGGGCTGGCGCTCGACCCGGCCTTCGCCGACAACGGGTGGATCTACCTCTACTACTCGCCGCCTGGGACCGAGGAGATCAACCGGGTCTCCCGGTTCACGGTGCAGGGCCTCACGATCGCCATGGACTCCGAGGTCCAGATCCTCGACATCCCGGCTTCGAGGCGGGAGGAACCGGGGCACACCGGTGGCTACCTGACCTTCGGGCCGGGCAGGAACCTCTACATCGGCGTCGGCGACGACACCAACCCGTTCCAGTCCAGTGGGTACAGCCCGATCGACGAGCGACCCGGGCGGGACCTGTTCGACGCGCAGAAGACGTCGGCCAACACCAACGACCTGCGCGGCAAGATCCTGCGGATCCACCCGGAGCCCGAGGGCGGCTACACGATCCCCGAGGGCAACATGTTCGCGCCGGGTACCGCGCAGACGCTCCCGGAGATCTACGCGATGGGCTTCCGCAACGCGTTCCGGTTCACCGTCGACACCGACGGCACGATCTACATGGCCGACTACGGGCCGGATGCCGGCTCGGCCAACCCGAACCGTGGGCCGGACGGCAAGGTGGAGTGGAACATCGTGCGGGAGCCGGGTAACTACGGCTGGCCGTACTGCGTCGGCAACAACATTCCGTACAACGACTACGACTTCGCCACCGGTGTGTCGGGCGAGAAGTTCGACTGTGCCAACCCGGTGAACGACTCGCCGAACAACACCGGGCTCACCGAGCTTCCGCCGTCCCAGGAAGCCGACGTGTGGTACGGCTACGGTGCTTCGGCGGAGTTCCCCGACCTGGGCACCGGCGGCGCCGCACCGATGGGTGGGCCGGTGTACCGCTACGACCCGAACCTGGAGTCGGAGGTCAAGTTCCCCGAGTACTACGACGGCAAGCCGTTCTTCTACGAGTGGTCCCGCAACAAGATCTACACCTTCTCGCTCGACGAGCAGGGCTCGTTGCTGGACATCGACCAGTGGCTGAGCAGCCAGCCGACGCTTGCCCCGATGGACATGCGCTTCGGTGCGGACGGCGCGATGTACCTGCTGGAGTGGGGTGGCGGCTTCGGTAGGGACAACCCCGACTCGGGGCTCTACCGGATCGAGTACACGCAGGGCAACCGCAGGCCGATCGTCGAGGCGACCGCGACGCCGCAGGCCGGGCAGCTGCCGCTGGAGGTCCGTTTCTCCAGTGAGGGCTCGCACGATCCGGAGGGCACCGCGGTCACCTATGCATGGGACTTCGGCGACGGCAACACCTCGACCGAGGCGAACCCGGTGCACACCTACACCACGAAGGGGCAGTTCAACGTTCAGCTCACGGTGACCGACGAGACCGGCAAGGCGGGTGTGACGAACCTGACCGTGACCGCGGGCAACACCGCGCCGGTCGTGGACGTCGAGCTGCCTGCCCACGGCGGGTTCTTCGACTTCGGCGACCAGGTGCCGTTCCGGGTCAATGTGACCGACGTCGAGGACCCCGAGATCGACTGCTCAAGGGCCGTGGTCCAGCCGGCGTTGGGACACGACAGCCACGGCCACCCGTTGGACCCGATCAACGCCTGTGAGGGCACGATCGAGACCATCATCGACGACGGGCACGCGGGCGCGAACGTCTACTATTCGGTGGACGCCAGCTACACCGACAACGGTGCCGACGGCGTTCCCGCGCTCACCGGCCGGGACGCGGTGATGTTGCAGCCCAAGCACAAGCAGGCTGAGCACTTCACCAACTCGCAGGGTATCCGGATCGTCTCGCAGGCAGGGGCCGAGGGCGGCAGGCGTATCGGCGACATCGACGACGGCGACTGGATCGCGTTCAACCCGGTGAACTTCACCGGCGTCGACGCGGTCTCGCTGCGGGTGTCCGCACCCGATGGCCGGGGCGGTGCCGTGGAGCTGCGGTCCGGTTCGGTCGACGGCCCGCTGGTGGCCAACGTTCCGGTGCCGAGCACGGGTGGCTGGGACAACTACGTCTCGCTACCCGAGGTACCCGTCACCGATCCGGGTGGGTCCAACGAGCTGTTCCTCGTGTTCCGCGGCGCGATGTCGAGCCCGTTCGACCTCGACTCGATCCGGGTGGTGGGCGACGGCGTCGCGCAGCCCGCGGACGAGCAGCCGCCGGTGATCGAGGTGTCCGGTGTGGACGATGGCGCCAGCTACGGCGACTCGGCGGATCTCACCATCGGCTGGGAGGCCACCGATGAGGGCTCCGGTGTGGCGAGCACCGAGGCCACAGTGGACGGACAGGCACTGGAGAGCGGCGCGGTCGTGCCGCTGTACACGCTGGACCTCGGTACCCATGAGCTCGTGGTGACCGCGACCGACCGGGCGGGCAACGTCGCCGAACGGACGGTCACGTTCACTGTGACGACCTCGGCGAAGGACGTGCGTGCGCTTGTCAAGCGGTTCAGCGACGAGGGCCGGATCGACCGGAACACGTCCATCGCGTTGCGGACCGCGGTCACCACTGCCGAGGCGCTGCAGCGCTACGGGCAGTCCAAGGCCGCGAGCGAGATGATGCGGGTGTTCGCGGGCATCGCAGACAGGCGGGTCGGCGATGAGCAGGTGCGAGCAGTACTGGTCCGCGACGCCAATGCGCTGATCGAGCAGTGGCGCGGCTAGTGGGATCAGTGAAGACGCGCGGGCGGATGCCGGGCCGTTCCGCGCACCAGCCGGAGTCGCGACGGGTTCGCCCGTCGCGGCTCCGGCCCCGCGCCGTCGCCGTGTTCGCGGCAGGCGCGGTGGCCGGGGTACTCGCCGCGCTCGCGGTAGTGCTGTTGCCCTCGGCTTTCGGTGGCGACCCGATGCAGGACCGGGCCGCCGAACTACAGGAACAGGAGAGGCAGCGGGACGCCGAGCTCACCAGGGCCCTGGTCACCGCGGCCGAGCAGGCAAGAGCCGAGGTGACGACGGTACTCGACGGGCTCGAACAGGCCGCTGGTTCCGGCAGCGCGACGGCGGAGCAGGTCACGCAGTGGCGGCAGGCGCTCGACACGGCCGCCGCGCCGTTCGCGGAGCGGCCGTCCGGCGGCACCGAGGTGAACCTGGCGCGTTCCGGCCTCGCCGGGGCGATCACCACCCTCGACCGGGCGGTGGAAACCTACGCCGCCGCGCTGGTTGCCGAGGGCGAGCTGGCCGCACGGCTGCGGGTACTTGCCGGCGAGCTACACGACGACGCAGTGCACGCGTGGTCGACGGCGGCCACCCAGCTCGACGTCGCCGGTGTGGCCACCGGGGTGGGCCATGTCCACGTGTTCCTCGACGGTGCCGACCCGCACGGCTCCTGACACGGTCACTCGCCGAGGCGGTCGAGGCCACGGGCCGCCACGGCGAGACCCCGGCGCGCCGCGGCGCGGAGCTCGGCGGCGGTTCCCCCGCTGTCCAGGGACTCCCGCGCCGCGGCGTGCATCGCGCCGACCAGCGCACCCACCGCGCCTGCCGCGGTGACGGGGTCGATGTGCCGAGGGTAGGCCGCACACAGCACCGCCGAGAGCCGTCGCTGCAGCTCCCACGCCAGCGAGAGCAGGCGCGCCCGTAGTTCGGGAACGGTCATGATGAGCCGGATTTCGGCGACGTCGTCCGCCTGTGCGGCAGCGTCCCTGGCGGCCGTCCAGTCGAGCAGGCGCTCGGCCACCCGCGGCAGCGCCTGCGCGGGCGGGGTCTCCCGCAGTTCCTCGGCCAGCAGCCGCTCCATGTCGTCGATGCGCTGGCGCCTGCGGCCGAAGAGCACGTCTTCCTTGCCGGAGAAGTAGTTGAACAGTGTCTTCGTGGACACTCCCGCAGCCGCGGCGATCTCGGCGACCGTCGTGTTGCCGTAACCCTTCGCCTGAAACAGGCGCAGCGCGGCCGACTCCAGCGCATCACGCGTCTGCTGCTTCTTCCGTTCCCGCAAACCAGGCTGCGTCACCGAATCACTGTATGCCGAGGATTATTTTTACAACAGTTGTAAGTTGCCGCGGGAAGGTGTTCGATGGAAATTGTCAGTTAGTGCAGCCGAAGGAGGCGACCATGCCGGACTTCCTGCCCACCACTCGCAGCACGCCGTTCGATCCGCCTGACGGGCTGTTCGCCGATCCGCGCCCCGTGCGCAGGCTCGCCTTCCAAGACGGTCACCTCGGCTGGATCGTCACCAGTTACGACCTGGCCAAGTCCGTGCTCGCAGACCAGCGGTTCAGCAACCGTCTGGAACTGCGCCACCAGGTCGTGCGGCGACCGGGGATTACCCGTGTCAGGGAGCGGCCCCAGCCCGGAATGTTCCTCGGGATGGACCCGCCGCAGCACACCAGGTACCGCCGTCTGCTGACCGGTCAGTTCACAGTGCGCCGTATGAAACAGCTCGAGCCCCGCATCGAGGAGATCGTGGCTGACCACCTCGACGCGCTGGAGGCGGCGGGTCCACCGGCTGACCTGGTGCCGACGTTCGCGCGGCCCATCCCGTCGCTGGTGATCTGCGAGCTGCTCGGTGTTCCCTACGCCGACCGAGAGCGGTTCCAACGGGACAGCGCCACGATGTTGCGGCTGACCAACACCGACGAGGAGGCCGTCGCCGCGATGACCTCGCTCACCGTCTACATGGCCGAGCTGGTGCAGCGCAAGCAGACCGATCCGGCTGACGACCTGCTCAGCGGTCTGGTCACCGGTGGTGAGCTGACCCTGGAGGAGATCATCGGCGTCGGGTTCCTGCTGCTCGTGGCGGGGCACGAGACGACGGCCAACATGCTGGGCCTCGGTACCTTCGCGTTGCTGGAGCACCCCGACCAGGCCGAGGCGTTGCGCAACGGCACGGTGTCCGCGGAAGCGGTGGTCGAGGAGTTACTGCGCTACCTTTCGATCATCCAGCTCGGGCCGACCCGGACCGCGCTCACCGATGTCGAGCTGGGCGGTGAGGTCATCAAGGCAGGGGAGTCGGTGGTGATCTCGCTGCCTGCGGCGAACCGGGACCCCGAGCGGTTCCCCGATCCGCACGACCTCCATGTCGGTGCCGACGCCCACGGCCACCTGGCGTTCGGGCACGGTGTGCACCAGTGCCTCGGCCAGCAGCTGGCCCGCATCGAGATGCGCGTCGGGTACCGGGCGCTGTTCACCCGCTTCCCTGCTCTGCGGCTGGCGGTACGGTCCGAGGAGGTACCCGTCCGCGACGACATGGCGATTTACGGGGTGCACAGCCTTCCCGTGGAGTGGTAGGGACAGATGAGGATCGAAGCCGACCGCGACGTGTGCATTGGCTCTGGCATGTGTGTGCTCACCGCGCCGGAGGTGTTCGACCAGGACGACGACGGCATCGTGGTGCTGCGCATCGCCGAACCGGAACCCGGTTCCCGCGACGCCGCGCGCGAAGCCGTGCAGCTGTGCCCGTCGGGTGCGCTCAGCCTGCGCGAAACGTGAGCAGTTAGCGCCAGAACAGCAGCCTGCGGACCGTGCTGCGCGGAAGCAGCCGTGCCGCGTCGGCGCCGGCCATCGATATGTTCTCGTCCCTGATCGGCGCCCGGGGCTGGTCGTCCACGCCGCCGTTGAGGCGCTCGCCCACCGGGACCACCAGCCGGGGCCACCAGGTTGACCGGTACCGCGCTGACGCACGAGAGCGGCACGCGCACCGGCAGGGACCTGCCGCAGCAGGAGCGGGTGGTGGTGGTCGTTGTGGTTGAAGGGCATCGGCAGAACGCCAGGGGCACGGACGTAGACTCGACGACGTCAGCAGACCAGTTGGGAGAGTGCGTGTCGTCCGACGACCAGGAGTTTCCGCCGGAGCTCTCGACCGGGGACAACTTCATCGCCGGTCCGCTACCGGACGAACCGGAGCCCGAGCCGATCGACGAGGTCGCGATCGAGCGGCAGGCTCGCCGTGAGCTGCAGATCGTGGAGGCCGAGCTCAACCAGCGCTGGCCGGAAACCAAGATCGCGCCGTCGCTGACCCGGATCACGGCACTGGTCAACCTGCTCGGCGACCCGCAGCGCAGCTATCCGGTCCTGCACGTCGCCGGCACCAACGGCAAGAGTTCGACCACGCGCATGATCGAGGCGCTGCTGACCCGGATGGGCCTGCGGGCGGGCCGTTACACCAGCCCGCATCTGCAGCTGGTCACCGAGCGGATCAGCATCGACGGCGCACCCATCTCGGCGGAGAAGTACGTCGCCACCTACCGGGACATCGCACCGTTCGTCGCCATGGTCGACAGGGGCGCGGGCCCTGGCGATCCGTTGCTGAGCAAGTTCGAGGTGCTCACCGCGATGGCCTACGCCGCCTTCGCCGAAGCGCCCGTCGAGGTCGCGGTGGTGGAGGCCGGGATGGGCGGCGCGTGGGACGCGACCAACGTCGCCGACGGGCAGGTCGCGGTAGTCACGCCGATCGGCCTCGACCACGTCGACTACCTCGGCGGCGACCTGGCGTCGATCGCGCGGGAGAAGGCCGGAATCATCAAGCCAGGCAGCATTGCCGTGCTCGCCGAGCAGGAACCCGACGCCGAGCGGGTGCTGCTGGAACGTGCCGTCGAGGTGGATGCCACCGTCGCGCGGGCGGGCAGCGAGTTCGGTGTGCTGTCCAGGGACATCGCCGTCGGTGGGCAGCTGCTGCGCCTGCAGGGGCTCGGTGGCGTGTACGAGGAGATCTTCCTGCCGCTGCACGGCGCGCACCAGGCCGCCAATGCCGCACTCGCGCTCGCGAGCGTGGAGGCGTTCTTCGGTGCGGGTAAGGACCGGCAGCTCGTGCCCGAGACCGTCCGGGAAGCCTTCGCCGAGGTGCAGACGCCAGGCAGGCTCGAACGCGTCCGGTATGCACCCGCCGTGCTGCTCGACGCCGCACACAACCCGCACGGCGCCGCCGCGCTGGCCCGCACGATCGAGGAGGAGTTCGCCTTCCGCAGGCTCGCCGCCGTGGTCGGGGTGCTGCGCGACAAGGACGCACGCGGGATTCTGGAAGCACTCGAGCCGGTGGTGTCCGACATCGTCGTGACCCGCAACAACTCGGAACGCGCGATGCCGGTCGACGAGCTCGCGGCGCTGGCCGTCCTGGTCTTCGGCGAGGAGCGGGTGACGGTCGAGCCGTTGCTCGACACGGCCATCGAGACCGCGGTCGCGCTCGTGGAGCAGACCGATGATCCCGAGGAACCGCTGTCCGGCGGCGGGGTTCTGGTCACCGGTTCGGTGGTCACCGTGGGGGAGGCCCGCGCACTGTTCGGCAGGGAGCCACTATGACCGAGGACCAGACACCGCCCGCACCGGCCAAGGACCCGATGAAGGGTTTTCGCGGCGTGCAGGCCGGAACGCTGATCATCGAGGCGATCGTCGTCGGCCTCGCGCTGCCGGTCGTGGCGACGCTGGGCAGCGGCATCACCAGCGCTCAGGGCTGGACCGTCATCGCGATCGCGGTGCTGTTGGTGCTGCTGAGCGGATTGCTGCGCAAGCCATGGGCGATCTGGGTGATCCTCGCGCTGCACGGCGGTCTGCTCGCGTTCGTCGTGGCGCTGCCTGCCGTGGCGATCATCGGGGTGGTGTTCCTCGGCGTGTGGCTGTGGCTGATGTGGCTGCGCCGCGACGTCGCCACCCGCATGGCACAGGGCCGCCTACCCAGCCAGCAAAACCAGCAAAGCGACCAGCACAGCCAGCGCTAGCTCAGCCGAGGGGCAGGGCGTCGACGAGGGTGGCGGCGAAGTCGTCATCGGGCTGGCCGGCGATGTGCTCGCCGACGAACCGGGTGAAGAAGGCGCGCTGGAAACAGGCGCCGAGCAGCAGTGCCGCCAGTGCCTCGGCCCGCACATCGGGGGCAACGCGGCCGAGGCCCTGCTCGGCGCGCAGGTACCCGGTGAGCGCGACAATGGCGAGGTGCGGTCCCTTTTCCGTGCTGCGCAGGACTTCCTGGTGATGCGCCAGTAGCGCGGGTTCGGCGAAGACGGCGCCCATCATCGGCGCGCTCTGCCGGTAGAAGGACAGGGCCCGCAGCGCCACGTCGAGCAGGTTCTCCCGCACCGTGGCCTGCCCGGCCCGCGTGTGGAAGCCGCTGAGGGTGTCGATGAAATCGGCGGCGAGCCGTTCGCGGAGAACCATGAGGCAGAGTTCCGCCTTGTCCCGGAAGTGCTTGTACAGCGTGGCTTCCGAATAGCCGGCGACCCTGGCGATCTCCTTGGTCGTGGTGTTGGCAAGACCTTTGCTCGCCATCACCTCGGCTGCCGCATCGATGATCCGCGTCCGGGTCGACGGGCCCGTGGATCGGTCGGTCCTCTTCGCAGTAGCCATCGGTTCCTTTGATCGATATCCGCCCTACCCTTGACAGGGTAGTAAGTACTCACCCACACTGGCAAGTGTTCACTACCGAGGAGGTGTTCGCCGTGGTGCAGAGCAGGAACAAGACCGACCGGTACCGCCGGACCGTCAACTGGGTCAACAAGGTGGTCATCGGGCTGCAGCGGATCGGGATCGTGTTCGGGCCGATGCAGCTGCTGACCGTCGCGGGGCGGCGCAGCGGGCAGCCGCGCACGTTCCCGATCGCGGTGATGCCGTTGACCGGGGGGCGTTACCTCGTCCAGGCGTATCCGAAGGCGGCATGGGTGGCCAACGCGCGGGCCGCGGACACGGTCACGCTGACGCGTGGGCGGCGTGCCACCACGGCGCGGCTGGTCGAGCTGTCGGTGGAGCAACGTCGCCCGTTGCTGCGTGAGCTGGTGGCCACCGCTCCGCCGAGCGTGGGCAAGCGGTTCGTCACCACCGAGCTGGCCGAGGGAGCAACGCCCGATGCCGTCGCTGACGCGGCGGACCGGATCGCGATGTTCCGCATCGAAACGGTCTAGCGGAACTCTGGGGAGACACCGCTTCGCGACGTTCACCGGCGGGCAAGCCGGCGTTGGCCGCCGCGCCCCCGGCGGGGGATAGAAGTTCGGCATGACCGAACAGACCCCCTTCCACCGTCGTTCCGTCCTCAAGGCCGGGCTCGCCGGCACCGGCGTGCTCGCCTCCGGTGTACTGGCCGCCGCACCCGCCGCGGCGTTCGTCCGCACCGACCGGCCCGTGCTGACGCACGGCGTGCAGTCCGGCGATGTCACCCAGAACTCGGCAATCGTGTGGACCCGGGCGGACCGGCCGTCCCGGATGCTCGTCGAGATCTCGACGGACAGCAGGTTCCGGCACGGCCGGGTGCTGCGCGGGCCGGTGCTCTCCCCGGACACCGGCGGGACCGGCAAGCTGCGGATCCCGGGCCTGCCCGCCGGCACCGAGGTGCACTACCGCGTGACCGCCGAGGACCTCGACGGCCGCGCGGTGAGCACACCGCTGACCGGCCGGTTCCGCACCGCGCCTGCCGGGCGGGGCGGTGTGCGGCTCGTCTGGTCCGGTGACGTCGCCGGGCAGGGCTGGGGCATCAACCCCGACATCGGCGGGATGACGGCGTACGCCGCGATGGCTGCGCGCGAGCCCGATCTGTTCCTGCACAACGGCGACACCGTGTACGCCGATGGGCCGCTGACGGAGACGGTCACGCTCCCTGACGGCCGAACCTGGCGCAACCTGGTCACCCCGGAGAAGGCGAAGGTCGCCGAGACGCTGGAGGAGTACCGCGGGCAGTTCGCCTACAACCTGCTGGACGACAACGTGCGCGCGTTCAACGCCGCGGTGCCGAGCTACGTGCAGTGGGACGACCACGAGGTGGTCAACAACTGGTACCCCGGCGAGATCCTGGACCTGCCGCAGTACACGGAGAAGCGCGTGGACGTGCTGGCACGGCGCGCTTTCCAGGCGTTCCACGAGTGGCAGCCGATCGATTCCAAGGCCGCCGTCGACGGGCGCGTGTACCGCAGCTTCCGCTACGGCAGCCGGGTCGAGGTGTTCGTCCTCGACATGCGCAGCTACAAGGACCGCAACGACAACGACAAGACCGAACCCGGTTCGATCCTCGGCCCGCGGCAGGCGAACTGGCTGCTGCGGGAACTCGCCCGCAGCAAGGCGACGTGGAAGATCATCCAGGCCGACCTGCCGATCGGCCTGATCGTGCCCGACGGGCAGGACATCGAGGGCGTCGCCAACGGGCTGCCCGGTGCGCCCGGCGGCCGGGAGACCGAGCTCGCCTGGGTGCTGCGGGAGATCTCGCGGCGGCGTGTGCGCAACGTCGTGTGGCTCACCGCGGACGTCCACTACACCGCGGCGCACCACTACTCGCCGGACCGTGCGGCGTTCACCGACTTCGACCCGTTCTGGGAGTTCGTATCCGGTCCGCTGCATGCCGGCGCGTTCGGGCCCAACACGCTGGACCCGACCTTCGGCCCGCGGGCGGAGTTCGTGCACGCCCCGCCGCGCGCCAACACCTCGCCGCTGGAGGGCTACCAGCACTTCGGGGAGATCAATGTGGACGGTGCGAGCGGTGATCTGCGGGTCGACCTGCGGGACGGGACCGGCGCTTCGCTGTGGTCCACCACCCTGCGGCCCGAGGGACGTTGAGCGGGCCGCTAGGCTGCCTGCACCGACTGGAGTTAATAAAGGAGTAACACCCCGTGAGTGAGCGCACGCTGGTTCTGGTCAAGCCCGATGGCGTCAAGCGCGGCCTCGTCGGCGAGGTCATCGCGCGTATCGAGCGCAAGGGGCTCACGCTGGCCGCGATGGACCTGCGCACTGTCGAGCGTTCGTTGGCCGAGGAGCACTACGCAGAGCACAAGGCCAAGGCGTTCTTCGGTGAGCTGCTGGAGTTCATCACGTCCGGTCCGGTCGTGGCCATCGCCGTTGAGGGTCCGCGGGCGATCACCGCGTTCCGCCAGCTCGCCGGTGGCACCGACCCGGTGGAGAAGGCGACCCCGGGCACGATCCGCGGCGACTTCGCACTGGAGACCCAGTTCAACCTCGTGCACGGCTCCGACTCGCCCGAGTCCGCCGAGCGCGAGCTGAAGCTCTGGTTCGCCGACCTGTGAGCTGATGGGTCCCCAAGGCCACCTGGGTGGCCTTGGGGACCCGTTTTCTAGAGACCCTGGTCGTTCAGGACCGCCGCGATGGCGTCGGTTTCGGCAGGGGAGAGTGGTGACAGCGGCAGGTTCGTCGCAGGGCAGTCGATGACGCCTCGCAGTGCCAGCGCCGCCTTGAACGCTCCGAGCGCGCCGGCCGTGAACCCGATCCGCCCCCGGTCGGCCACCGAGACGATCCGGAACAACCGGGCGAGCCGGTCCTGCTCTGCCCGCGCTGCGGCGATGTCGCCGTCCCGCACCGCCCGGTGCAGCCGCACGTAGCCGTGCGGGTCCACGTTGCCGAGTCCCGGCACCAGCCCCGCCGCGCCGAGTTCGATCGCGATGTCGGCGAACAGTTCGGAGCCGCTGAGCGTCGGCAGGTCCGTGCGGCGCAGGATCTCCCGGAAGCTCGCCAGGTCGCCGCTGGAGTCCTTCAGCGCCACCACGGTCTTCGCATCCGCGAGTTCGGTGACGATCTCCGGCGTCAGCCGGGCGCCGACCGCGCTGGGAATGTCGTAGGCCACCACCGGTACGTCCACCGCTTCGCGGACGTAGCGGAAATGCGCCACGATCTCGGCCGGATGAGGCTGGATGTAGAACGGCGCCGTGACCACGACCGCGTCGGCGCCGAGCCTGGCCGCCTGCCGAGCGTGCTCGATCACCCGCCGCGTACCCGTGTCCACCGCCCCGACGAGCACCGGCACCGCGCCGGCGACCGTGCTGGTGGTGACCTCGACCGCCATGCGACGTTGCGCGGTGTCGAGCAGCGCGATCTCGCCACTCGAACCGCCGACGAACACGCCGTCCACGCC
This sequence comes from Saccharomonospora sp. NPDC046836, assembly GCF_040645195.1. Lineage (NCBI taxonomy): Bacteria > Bacillati > Actinomycetota > Actinomycetes > Pseudonocardiales > Pseudonocardiaceae > Saccharomonospora > Saccharomonospora sp. NPDC046836. Next base: position 227 of record NZ_JBEYXW010000033.1, on the reverse strand, counting down.
CGCGTCGAGTTGGTAGGACACGAGGCGTTCCAGCGAACGGCGGTCCACCTCGCCGTGCTCGTCGAGCGGTGTGACCAAGGGCGGGACGACACCGTGTGGAGAGAGGCCGGAATCAGAGACCACTGGTGGTTTTCCTAATCAGTAGTAGGGATATGGATTTGTGGTGTTGGTGGCTGCGGGTTTGTGTTCCTGGGTCTGGTCTGCTGCTGGGTGACGCCTGGGTTTTC
>NZ_JBEYXW010000032.1:0-67836 GCF_040645195.1 Saccharomonospora sp. NPDC046836 | reverse complement strand
ATCCACTCCGACCGCGACGCCGAGATCACCTGCACCACACCATGATCAACCAAGGACGCAACTCGACCGACACCGGGTTACGAGACAACCCTTAGCTGTCCCCTTGGAGGAAGAATGCAAAGAAAATCCCTTGCAGCTGGTGGTCTGACGATCGTTATGGCGGTCGGTTTGAGTGGCTGCGGTGGTGTACTTGGCGCCGGCGGAGGAGCCGGCGATGGCGACGACTACCCGTCAAAGCACATCGAGCTCATCGTTCCGGCCTCCGCCGGCGGGACGACCGACGTACAGGCGCGGCTCTGGGCGAGCTGTCTGGAAGATGAGCTCGGAGAGAGCATCGTGGCCATTAACCAGGAGACGGCGCACGGTGTGACCGGTGGCCGCAACATCGCGCATGCCAATCCTGACGGGTACACCCTCGGGTTTGTAGGAACCGCGGTCGTGTCGGTCATCCCGGTAGTCGATGACCAGGCCGGCTACGCGGCCGAGGACCTCCAGGTCGTAGCCCAGACAGGCAGCACCCCGGATGTGGTCTACGTACGCGCGGACTCCCCGATCGACTCCATGGAGGAACTTCTTGGCACCTCGGGTCTGAAGGCCGGTCAGTACGGGCCAACCTCCGCGACACGTCATCGCCTAGACGCACTGATCGATGTGAACTCGCTGTCGTGGACGGTCGTCCCATTCGAGTCCCAGACCGCTATCCTGCAGGGACTGCTCCGCGGCGACATCGAGGTCGGTTACGACTCGATCGGCGCTCCCCTCCTGGAGCAGGCGCGCAGCGGTGAGATCAAAATCCTCGCGAGCGGCCTCGATATCAAGACCATCATTCCCGACGTCCCGACCTTCGAGTCGTTGGGAGTCGAAGGGTTTGCTGGACCGAGTTCTGCGTCGTTCTACCTGGCCGGTCCCGCCGGTATGCCGGACGGCGTCACAGAGAGGCTCGAGGGGGCATTGGCTGCCTGCCGTGACTCGAAGGCCATATCGGCAATGACGGAAGTGCTGGCGCTGCCCGAAATTCCGATGGGCGAGGAGGTCGCTGACGTGGTCCGCGAGGAGTTCGTCGCCTACAAGGAGCAACTGTCGCCGTGAGTTCCATCGGTGAGGCACCCACTCCCTCTGAGTCATTGGTGGAGCAGGACATGGAGACGCAGACGATGGCGCATGACACGGAGGACACAAATGCTGAGGTTGCTTCCGGGAAGCGCTGGGTGGTTCGGAGAATCCCTGCTCTCATCCTGTTGATCATTGCCCTAGCCTTTGCTCGCGAGGCACTCGTGCTGCCGATCGGGGGGTTGCGTGAGCCGGGCCCCGGGTTCTGGATCCTGACGGTCAGCATCCTGCTTGCGGTACTGGCCGTCGCCTTGGGAATCAAGCCGGTGGCTGATATCGAGCTGCTCAATACCACCAGCGGCGAGTTGATTCGAGTTGCAGCCGGGTTCGCGGGGGTGGTGGGTTTCCTGCTGCTGTTCTACCTCACAGGTTACTTCCTCAGCACCTTAGTGCTGACGGTGTACATGGCGAGGCTGATCCGCCGTGAGCCTTGGCTTCGCACGCTGATCATCGCCGTCTTGAGCGGCGCGGTAGTTCACGGGTTCTTCGTGGTCCTGCTGGGTCTGCCGTCCCCAGGCTAGCGGTCGGTCGACCAGTAGGTAGCGCGTCCACGATCACACACGAGAAGGAGCATGAATGTCGAAATACCAGACAGATCCTGGATCCTACGAGGAGGTTGGTTTCATAGGGCTGGGCGCAATGGGTGGCGCGATAGCGCGGAACCTCGCCAAGGGGGGCGTCCCTTTGACTGTCTTTGATCTCAACGCAGACCTCGTGGCCGACTTCGTCGAGCGGGGTTCGCGCGGCGCCGATTCGCTCGCGGACTTCGAGGGTTCGAAGGTCGTGATCCTCTGTCTTCCGGGACCGAACGAGTTCGAAGCCGCCCTGTTCGGTGAAGGCGGTCTCGGTGGGTCGCTCGCGCCGGGGGACCTCGTGATCGATATGACGACCAACCACCCTCGTGTGGTGGAACGCGCAGCTAAGCGGTTGGAAGAACGCGGCGTCGAGTTTGTCGATGCCCCAGTCGCCGGTGGCAAGGTAGGCGGCGAGGCTGGAACTCTGACTATCGCAATCGGTGGGTCGGCGGACTCATTCGAACGGGCGAAGCCAATTCTGGCGTTCACCAGCTCCACGATCATTCATGCGGGTGCGGTCGGGAGCGGCAACGTCTGCAAGTTGGTCCACAACATGGGAATCCACATCGTCCGCCAAACCTTGGCGGAGATCTTCACGCTGGGGGTCAAGGCCGGCGTGAGTCCGGCGGTGCTAACTGAGTTCGTGGGTAAGGGAGCCTTCGGCCAGCTGGATCAGTTGCACGTCGGCCTGCCATCGCGGGTGCTCACGGGCGAGTTCATCGACGGAGAGCCGAGCTTCCGCCACGTGCTGGCTTTGAAGGACATCCGCTTGGTGAATGACCTCGCCGACGGACTCGGAGTTCCGTTGCCCCTCGGTCGGGAGTGCCTCGAACTGGCGAGGACCGCATCTGATGAGGGTTGGAACGAGCGAGATGCGTGGGCCACCTTTGCCTTGCAGGAGCAGCGTGCCGGCGTTGAGGTCCGAAGTTAGCAAGTCGAGTCGCCGTGTAAAGACCCACACCAGTGAGCTTGGCCGAATCGGGCAGGTCGAGATGGGACCTTCGATCGATTAGGTCTTGTCCCGGACTGAATTTCGAAGGTGCGGTGGCCATCGTCATTGTCGGCTCTGCTGATCTTGGCAAGGCGACGCTGCGGGGACTGGTCGGGAGAGGAGGACGTGCGTAATTTCAGGAGCGATCTCGTTCGGCTCGCTGGGGCTGTGTAGGCCTTTTCCTGTGCCAAGACCTTTGACGTGGTGGGCGAGCTCGATGATCGAGACGTCAACCTCGACCGGTCCATCCGGGGCGTATTGACGCCGGTGGCAGGTGGCGGACATCAGCGGCGAAGCGGTGAGGGTCGCCTGATGACAACTCCCATTTCCCGCGACGACAGCAAATGGAGCACCATGGTGACCCAAGTTCCCGTACGGCATCCGGATCGGTTCTACATCGACGGAGAGTGGTGTGAGCCGTCGACGGAGTCGACTTTCGACGTGGTGGATTCTACGACCGGCGAACCCGTCTACTGCGTTGCGGAGGCGCACGAGGCCGACATTGCCAGAGCAGTCGATGCTGCTCGTCGCGCCTTTGACGATGGACCGTGGCGCACCTTCTCCGCCCGTCAGCGGGCTGACATCCTTCGTGAATTCGCTTCTAGGTGGGCGAGTCGGATTAATGATGTCGCAGCCGTCCAGCCGCGCGAGACGGGAATCACTGCTGCGATGGCGCGGAACCTGGTCGAAAGATCCATCGCCGAGCTCCGGCTTGTTGCTGATCTCGCGGACTCCTTCCCGTTCGAGGAGCGGGTCTCGCCGACCTCCGGCGGTGAGGAGGCGTGGATCGTTCATGAGCCCGTGGGAGTGGTGGGTGCAATCATCCCGTGGAACTCGCCCGTCGCTTCGATCACCCATAAACTCGCACCAGCACTCCTCAGTGGCAGCACATTCGTGCTCAAGTCTGCGCCCGAGGCCCCGGTTGAAGGTCTTATCGCCGCGGAGATCGCGGAATCGATCGGCCTTCCCCCTGGTGTGTTCAACGTCGTGACTGCGGACCGGAAAGCTTCAGAGTCTCTGGTCCGCGACGACCGGGTGGACAAGATTGCCTTCACGGGCTCCACGGGGGCCGGCCGGGCCATCGGATCGTTATGCGCGGAACGGGTTGCCCGCTGCACACTCGAGTTGGGTGGCAAGTCGCCTGCTGTTGTCCTAGATGACGCAGAGGTTGATGTTGTGGCGGACGCGTTGGTGGCGGGAATGGCGCGAATCTCAGGTCAAGTCTGTGCCTCGCTGACGCGTGCAGTGGTTGACGAGCGGATTTATGACAAGGTCGTCCAGGCGCTCGCGGACCGTGCGCGGTCGATCGTCATCGGTGACCCGTTCTCGCAGGAGACGCAGATGGGGCCTGTCGTCAGCGAGGCCCACATGTCGCGGGTACTGCGCTACATCGACGAGGGGACGCGGTCGGGAGCTCGGCTGGTCGCTGGCGGAAGCCGCCCTGAACACTTGCCACGCCGCGGATTCTACGTCGAACCCACGGTTTTCGCGGACGTGGATAACTCCAGCACGATCGCGCAGGAGGAGATATTCGGCCCGGTTCTGTGTGTTATCCCGGCAAAGGGCGAAGAGGAGGCGGTCCGGATCGCCAACGAGACGGTCTACGGCCTGAACGCATCAATATTTACACAAGACCGCGGCCGCGCCCGCCGCGTGGCGAGGCAACTTCGATCCGGGACCGTGGGGCACAACGCGCAGCGAGCAGACTTTGGGATCGGATTCGGCGGGATGAAGAAGTCCGGGATCGGTCGCGAGGGCGGACGGCAGGGCCTCCTCCACTACCTCGAGAGCAAGACGGTCGTTGTGGGTTAGGAGTTTCGGGCGTCCGCGCCAGCTGGCAACTTCGGCACCTATTAGATAATATATATTATAGTGCTAGCGTCTGGGGCTACAGCCCGATGGCGGATCGGCCGGTTAAGGAGTACAGGTGTCTATTGAGTTCCTGCTGACCACGGAGCAGCGACACGTCCGCAACGAGGCGCGAAAGCTTGCGCGCTCGTTCGATTATGACTACTGGTACGAGCGAGACACCACGGCAAAGTACCCGTGGGAGTTTGTCCAGCGCTTCGCCGCGGCAGGCTGGCTCGGGATCATCGTTCCGGAGGAGTACGGCGGTGGCGGGGGGACGATCACCGACGCTGCGCTTATGTTGAACGAGGTCGCGGCATCCGGTGCCGGAGCTACGGGCGCCTCGGCGCTGCACTTCTACGTCTTCCCGGCCATGCCGATCGTCCGCCATGGTTCGGAGGAAATGAAGCAGCGTGTCCTGCCACTTGTGGCCAAGGGTGAGCTGTTGATGGCGTTTGGTGTAACTGAGCCCAACGCGGGGATCGACACGTCGCGCATCAGGACTCGCGCCGAGAAGGTGGGCAACAAGTGGGTCATCACCGGACAGAAGGTCTGGACGACCAACGCCCAGAACGCCAGCCACATTCTCATCCTCGCTCGCACGTCGCCGCGCGACGAGTCGCGCCCGATGGATGGCATGACGCTCTTCTTCGTACCTCTCGATCGTGAAAAGTGCAGGATCAGGGAGATTCCCAAGATGGGGCGCGCGGCTATCGACTCGAACGAGGTGTTCATCGATGGTCTCGAGGCCGCCGACCACGACGTCGTGGGGGAGGTCGGCAGCGGCTTCCGATACCTGCTCGACGGCCTGAACCCCGAGCGCATCGTTACCGCGATGGAGGGGATCGGCATCGGTCGCGCCGCTCTGGAGCTGGCGGTCCGGTACGCCAAGGAGCGGGTTGTGTTTGATCGTCCGATCGGCCAGAACCAGGCGATCGCACATCCGTTGGCGCAGAGTTGGGTTGAACTCGAGGGAGCCGAACTCGCGGCCCTCCGTGCCGCGTGGCTGTACGACAACGGGCAACCTTGTGGCGCCGAGGCCAATGCAGCGAAGTTTCTTTCCGGTGCGGCAGGCAGTCGCGCTACCGATGCGGCGCTGCAGACGCACGGCGGATTCGGCTACAGCAAGGAATACCATGTCGAGCGGCTGATGCGGGAGGCGCAGATCTTCAAGATCACGCCGATCACGCAGCAGATGGTGCTCAACTATGTGTCTGCCAAGGTCTTAGGACTTCCCAGGTCGTACTGACGATCATGAACGGCGATATCCGGCGACGCGTCACGGTCGAGGGCGGCCCCGCGCCTGATCGCTCGACCCGCCTCTTCGACGAGGCCCTTTCCCAGGAGCAACTACATGAGTGTTGAGTCAATCCCTGTTCATGGTCGGTACTCGTTCGACCTCTCGGACCGCGTCGTCCTGCTCACCGGAGCCAGCCGAGGTCTCGGTCGAGCCCTCGCCCACGCGTTCGCCCACGCCAATGCGGACCTCGTCCTCACTGCGAGGTCCGCAATGGATCTGGAGTCGGTGGCACAGGAGGTCGTTGACATCTCGGGACGGCGACCTGTCGTGGCGCCGGGAGATCAGTTGCTAGATGAGGACGTCGAACGCGTCGTCGACGCAGGGCTCGAGGTGTTCGGGCGGATCGACGCACTTGTCAACAATGCAGGCGAGCCGACCGATGCACCGTTCCTCAGCCTCACGTCGGAGGAGTTCCTGCGTGTCGTCGACGTGAACCTTCTGGGGCCCATGCGGTTCATTCGGGCTGTGGCACCTGGGATGCTCGGGCAGGGTCGCGGCCGCATCGTCAACATTGGTTCGGCAGACAGTGTGGTGGGAGCCAAAAACATGGCGGCCTACTGCGCGGCCAAGGGCGGCCTGGCCAATGTCACGCGCGCTCTGGCCGCGGAATGGGCTCAGACCGGGATCCGAGTGAACGCGCTGTGTCCCGGTACCGTTCGATCCACGCAGAACGCGGAGTTTCTCGACGATCCGGAGCTGCTGCCGAAGATCCTGCGGCGTACGCCCATCCGACGGTATGCGGCTGCGGAAGAGATCGCACCACTCTGCCTCTACCTGTGCGCCGATCTCTCCGACTTCGTGACCGGGTCCGTCTACATGATTGACGGCGGGCGGACAGCTGTCTAATGGTTCTGTCAAGGAAGGATAAGCGCCGCTCCCTCGAAGACGCCGTGGCGGAGCATGTGCGTCCGGGGATGACTCTGCACCTCCCATTCGGGGACGCGCGTCCTAATGCGCTTCTCCGGGAGGTCGTGCGACAGTTTCGAGGCACCAGGCCCGGCTTCACCGTCATCAGCACGGGACTGCTCAATAGCCAGCAGGCACTGGTCAGCTCCGGTCTGGTGACGAAACTCATCACCACATTCGCGGGCGAGAACTATCCCACCCCGGGGCCTTCGCCGGTGATCAAGCGAGCCCTCGAGGATGGGATGGAGATCGAGGACTGGTCCATCTACACGATGGTCGCCGCGTTGACCGCCGGAGCGCTGGGTGTTCCGTTCTATCCGGTGCGCTCGTTCGCCGAGGGTTCGATGTCTGGCCGGGCCGGCATGGCGCCGCGTGCCACTGTGGACAATCCCTTCGCGGGCGGCGAGGTCACAGTCGTCCCTGCGTTGGTGCCAGACCTCACGCTGTTGCACGGGGTGGCAGGCGACGCCGAAGGCAACATCGTTATGGCCGGCCCAGGCGGGGAGCGGGAGTGGGGCGCACTCGCCAGCCGCGTGGGCGTTCTCGCCACCGTCGAGCGGATCGTCGAGCGCGATGTGATTGAGGCGCACAACTCACAGGTCCGGCTCCCCGCGCCGGCAGTCCTGACCATCTCGGAGGTAAGTGGCGGATCTGCCCCCTATGGAACTTACACCGCTGGCATTGGGTCGATCGCCGGTTACGACGAGGACGTGTCGGCGATGCTCGCCGCACGCCAGAGCATGCGCACTGCCAACGAGTTCGATTCCTGGGTCGACAAGTGGCTCGTAGGCAACCCCGCAGGCCAACTTGACGCACCGTCCGTTCCGCAACCAGAGACCTACACGGACGCCGAACTCATGATCGTCGCGGCCGCACGGCGCATTGCTACTCGAATCGAGGCGGCAGGGTTTGACTTCGTACTAGCTGGGATCGGCCAGGCGAATCTTGCCGCATGGCTGGCGCATGCGACGCTGGCGCCAGCGCGAGCGCCCATGCTTCTGGCCGAAATGGGGATGGTGGGCTACACGCCCCAACCGGGAGACCCGTATCTCTTCGCGAACCGCAACAAACCGTCCGCCGCGCAGCTCACCGACACGACAGCAATTCTCGGCGCCTATGTCGGCCATCACCGGATGCGGACCTTGGCGGCCGTCGGAGCAGGCCAACTGGCAGCTGACGGCTCCATAAATAGCACGGTCGGACATGACGGCGCCTACCTGACAGGGTCTGGCGGCGTAAACGACATCGCATCGGTGGCGGACGAGCTTGTCGTGATCCTGCGGCAGTCCGCACGGCGGCTCCTGGACGACGTCGAGGTGCGCACCGCGCCGGGGCGGGCAGTGCGCACTGTTGTCACCGACCGCGCCATCTTCGTGCGTGATGGCGATCGGTTCCGGCTGGAGGCCGTGCTCGTCCCACCCGCTCGGAGCGCGGCGTCCACTGACGAGCTCCTCGCGGATGTTCGGGCCCGCACCGGCTGGTCGGGCGTCGAGTGGCCTGCAGATCCGATTCGTGAGCCCCTTCCGACGATCTCGGAGCTCGAGACACTCCGGGCATTCGACCCGGACCGTCACTTCCTGCGCTGAGGACGGCGCACAGATCCGTGAAGACCAAAGAGAAGGGAATACAAATGACCGCGACCTACGAAGACGTTCTCTACGAGATCGTCGACGGCACCACCGCACTCATCACGATTAACCGACCGGAACGTCGTAATGCCTTCCGTGCCCAGACCGTCGAGGAGCTTGTCGACGCGTTCCGGCGCGCGTGGGCGGACGTGCAGGTGCGCGCGATCATCCTGACCGGTGCCGGCGACAAGGCCTTCTGCAGTGGCGGCGATGTGAAGATCCGCGCAGAGCTCGGAAACTACGGTCCGAGCAAGAGTGGGCTGTGGGAGGTCGAGTACCTCCACAAGCTCATACGCGACATTCCCAAGCCGGTCATCGCGGCAGTGAACGGGTTTGCTATCGGAGGCGGCCACGTGCTTCACGTCGTCTGCGACCTGTCGATCGCTGCCGAGAGCGCTCGGTTCGGGCAGGTGGGGCCCCGCGTAGGATCGTTTGACGCAGGATTTGGGACGAACTTCCTGGCGCGGCTCGTCGGTGAGAAGAGGGCCCGGGAGATCTGGTTCATGTGTCGGCAGTACGACGCCGCCCAGGCCGAGCGCTGGGGCCTCGTGAACGCTGTGGTCCCCGACGACCAGCTCCTGGATGAGGCGCGGTCCTGGGGACGCGAAATCGCGGCCCTCAGCCCCACGGCGCTCAAGTTCCTCAAGCAGGCTTTCAACGTCGACACGGAGCATCAGGCCGCGCTTTCGGGACTCGCAGGTTCAGCGCTCGACCTTTACGTGGACACCCCTGAGGCGGCAGAGGGCGCTGCCGCGTTCGTGGAGAAGCGCTCGCCCAACTTCGCGCGCGCGGACAAGCGATGATCACCCCACGGTCGTTGCTGTTCGTGCCGGCGAACCGGCCACAGTACCTCCCTAAGGCGGCCAGCTCCGGTGCCGACGCCGTCATCCTCGATCTCGAGGACTCGGTGCCAGACGAGGAGAAGACGAGGGCCCGGCACAAGCTTGCCGCGAATGTGGCGGCGCTGCGCGAGTTGGAGCCGGACCTGCAAGTGCACGTCCGCGTCAACGCCTGGGGTGACCCGGGAGCTGCCGACGACCTCGCGGCGGTCGTCGAGGCCAATGCCGACGTCGTGTACCTGCCGAAGAGCATCGGTCCGGAGCAGGCACTCAGGGCCGCGCATCACCTCGAGCTCCTTGACGATCTCCATCGCAAGTCGACGCCGACGCTGATCGAGGTTGCACTCGAGCAGGCTGGTTCGCTGGCCTCGTGTCGAGAGATCGGCGAAGTGCACGATCGAGTCATCGCTGTCATCGCTGCCGCCGCCAAGAACGCTGACGTGGCGAGGTCGGTGGGCTTCCGCTGGACCGATAGCGGTCTGGAGACGCTGTACTTCCGGAGCCGAGCCGTGCTGGCCGCACGGGCGGCGGGTGTCGCCCCCATCGGCGGTCTGTGGCAGTCGGTTCCCGATTTGGACGGGTTCCGGGCATTTGCCGAGGCCAACCGCGACATCGGCTACCACGGCATGATAGTGATCCACCCCAGCCATGTGCCGATCGCAAATGACGTGTTCGCGCTTCAAGAGTCCGAGGTCGCGTGGTTCGAGGGACTCGTCCAGGCCTACGACGCCGCAGCTGCCGAAGGCCGAGGTGCCGCTCGATTCGATGGCGAGATGGTCGACCTGGCTCATGCCGTCACGGCCCGTGAGCAGCTGGCCGCGCACTATGCCCGCATGGGACGAAAGGGGACCTGATGGCTGGCAAGCACTACGAGGAACTCGAGATCGGAACCGTCTTCGAGCACGAGGTCACCCGGACCATCACGGAGGCGGACAACGTCTGGTTCTCGGCGATCACTCACAACACGCAGCCCTTGCACCTCGATGAGGAATTCGGCAAGCAGACGCTCTTCGGCGGGCGCATCGTCAACAGTCTGTTCACCCTGGCTCTCGTCACCGGCGTCGGCGTCAGCGACGTGACGCTCGGCACGACGTTGGGCAACATGGGATTCACCGACGTGAGGTTCCCCAACCCCGTCCGCCACGGCGACACGATCAGGGCGACAACGGAAGTGATTGATCGCCGCGAGTCGCGATCCCGGCCCGAGGCTGGACTCGTGACACTTCGACATCACGGTTTCAACCAGCGTGACGAGATCGTGTGCGTCTGCGACAGGGTCGCGTTGATGTTGAAGAAGGGCGAGTCCTAATGGCGGCGATCTTCGGTGCGACTGAATCGGCCGACTGGAGACCGCGGGAGGCCGAGGCCGAAAAGCACTCGATCCTTGACACCCTGGTGTGCACCTCCGGAGAGACCGACCTGCCGGGTCTGCACCGCCGATCGGTGGAGGACCCGGAGTGGTTCTGGCGCGAGGTGCTGCAGCACGTTGATCTCGCCTTCACAACGCCGTTCGAGTCGGTTCTCGACCCCCAGACGGCCGACACACCGTTCCCGCGATGGTTCCCGGGCGGCCGGCTGAACGCAGCGCGAACACTTCTCGATCGGCCGAAACTCGACCCCGAGAGCGTGGCCTTCGTGGCAGAGGACGAAGATGGCTCGTCCAAGTCATTGACCAGGGCCGAGCTACGCCGGGACGTCGCATCCGCTGCGGCGTCACTTCGCGAGCACGGCGTCCGCGGGGGCGATCGCGTCGCGTTGTTCCTGCCGATGATCGCTGAGGCGGCGGTCGCCTACCTCGCGTGCGCCGCGATCGGTGCCGTCGCCGTACCCGTGTTCTCGGGGTATGGCCCACAAGGTGTTGCCGCACGTATGGAGCTCGCTGAGTGCGTCGCGCTCGTGACCGCTGACGGATTCACGCGGCGGGACCGTTGGATCTCGTTGTGGGATACCGCTTGCCAAGCAGCAGCACAGTGCCCGAAGTTGCGCCTCGTGGTGCGAGTCGCCTCCGAGCGAGACGTCCCCGAGATGCCTGAGCACACGATCACTGTGCCGTGGAGTCACCTGGTGGCCGACGAGGCGGACCTTGATTACACCGATGTCGAGTCCGACCATCCGATGCTCGTGATGTTCACGTCTGGCACGACTGGCGAGCCCAAGGGCGTGGTCTTGACGCACGCCGGTTTCCTGACGAAGGTCGCCACGGAGTTCGGCATCGTATTCGCCTGGGACGAGACGGACTCGGTCCTGTGGCTCGGAGACATCGGTTGGATGGTCGGGCCTCTCCTCATGACCAGCGCTCTCCTGCTCGGGGCAACTGCCATCCTGTACGGCGGCGCGCTCGACCGTCCCGACGACGGGCGACTCTGGGACTTGGTGCAGAAGCACCGGGTCACTGTGCTGGGAGTGTCGCCGACCGCCGTGCGTGCGCTGCAGGCAGCCGGGGACGAATGGCCCCGCAGAGCTGATCTGGCCTCGGTGCGAGCCGTCATCAGCACGGGGGAGGCCTGGAACGAGAAACCGTGGTGGTGGTTATTCGACACCGTCTTCGAGCGTCAGGTTCCCCTCCACAACTACACGGGTGGCACGGAGACGGGCGGAGGCATTCTGTCGACCTACGCGGATCGGCCGCTGCGATCGTGTGCCTTCTTCGGCCCGGTGCTCGGTATGGACGCCGACGTTGTCGACGACAACGGGAACTCGGTGCGTGGTGTCCCGGGCGAGCTCGTCGTACGGCGTGGTTGGCCCGGCATGACGCGCGGGCTCTGGGGCTCCGAAGGGCGTGAGCGGTACCTGAAGACTTACTGGAATCGCTATGAGGGCATGTGGGCCCACGGCGATCTCGCTCGGATCGACGACGACGGCCACTGGATGATCTTGGGCCGCGCGGACGACACCCTGAAGGTCGCCGGCAAGCGGGTCGGGCCCTCTGAGGTCGAGACAGCGCTTCTGTCACACCCGGCTGCCGTGTCTGCCGCGGCCATTGGCGTACCGGACCCGGACCGCGGTCAGGTCGTCGTGTGTTTCGTCGTGTCCTCGGCACCCGATGCAGACGGACTGGTGTCAGAACTGCGCCAGCGTGTCATCGACCGGCTGGGGCGGTCACTGGCCCCGGCCGAAATTCATCTTGTACCGACCTTGCCAGTCACCAAGACAGGCAAGATCATGCGGCGCCTTGTGCGCGCGGCTCATCTGGGCGAACCCACCGGTGACGTTGCCGGTCTGGAGAATCCGGACTCCCTCGATGAGATCCCGCGACTGGCAGGTGCCGACGAGTCGTGACGACATTGTTCGAAGCACGTCAGGAGGCAGGTGCATGACTGAGCAACACATCTCGGACACGGGCGCGAGGCCATCAGACTCGCCAGCAGAGCCGCTGCTCGCAGGCCTCCGTGTGCTTGACCTGACGACGGCACTTTCGGGGCCTTGGGCCACTTTGACTCTCGCTGGACTCGGCGCGGACGTCGTCAAGGTCGAGCCTCCCGGCGGGAGGGATAACGCTCGAGGGAACCCACCGTTCCTCGGACCAGATGGCTTGCATTTCGGTGCGCCGAGTGACGAGGACGTGTCCGTCACGGTGATGAACCGACACCGCGACAAGAAGAGCGTCACGCTTGATCTGAAGTCCGACCGGGGGCGCAAGATCTTCCACGACCTCGTCTCTTGGGCTGACGTCTTGGTCGAGAATTACAGCGACGGCGTCACGAAGCGCTTGGGGATCGATTACGAGACGCTTCGCGCGGTGAACCCCCGCCTGATCTACTGCTCCATCACCGGGTTCGGCGACGGGAGCCCCTACAAGCACATCAAGGCGATGGACATCGTCATCCAAGCGATGAGCGGAATCGTTGAGGTCACCGGCTTCGAGGACGGCCCGCCAACCCGTGTGGGTCTTCCCCTGGCTGACATGATTGCCCCGCTGTATGCCGTCATCGGCATTCTCGGCGCTGTGGTGAACCGGCAGCAGACGGGTGTCGGCCAGCGGATCGAAGTCAGCATGATTGATGCGCTGGCAACGCTCGTGGCCGAGGAGCATTTCGATGTGCTCCATGCGGCAGGCATGCCGTACCGCAGCGGCAACCACCTGCCACGTCTGGCTCCGTTCGGTGTCTACCCGACCAGCGACGGACACGTAGCCATCACCGGGCTTGTCGACGACTGGGCACATGCGCTCTTCAGGGCCATGGGCGCCGAGGAAATGATGACCGACCCGGCATTTGCGACACGGGGCGCGCGAGCTGCCAACTCTTACGTCCTCAACGATGCGATCGAGAAGTGGACTTCCAAGCACACGACCGACCACGTCGTGTCGCTTCTCGCGGAGTCCGCGGTCCCTGCAGTCCCCGTGCGTACCCCGCGCGAGGTCGTGGACGATCCCTACCTGCGTGCTCGAGAGAGCGTGGTCCCGCTCCAGCATCCCGACGCGGATTTGCGGCACCAGGAGCTTATGGGGAGTGGTATCCCTATCCAGTTCTCAGGTGCGGGACGGATCGTCCCGGGGCGCCCCTCGCATGTCGGGGCAGACACCGAGACGGTTCTGAAGAGCATTGCGCGCCTCAGCGATGCCGACTTGCAGCTCTTGCGTGAGGAAGGCATCGTGTGAAGCTCAGATTTGCTACTTGCTACGATATAATTCATCATTATGCTTCCGCCACAGGACAACTCCATCCTCCACTCGGCCGCGCGCGGCCCTCGCGAACTGGCCTCGCGTGTGGCGACACCGCGAACCCGCAGCAACCTCAAGGAGGACGCCGCTGCGCTGATCCGCGAGATGATCTTCGCGTCGGAGTTCAAGCCCGGCATGCGAGTGGACCAGGACCTCGTGGCCGATCACTTAGGTACCAGCAAGCTTCCCGTGAGAGAGGCGCTCATTCTTCTCGAGGGGGAGGGGCTGGTCTCGAATATTCCGCGACGGGGCGCATTCGTCGCGAACCTAACGGCGGAAGATATCCAGGACAGCTATCACGCGATCGGACAGCTCTCGGCGATCGCCACCGCCCGGGCAGCGGTTCGGTTGACGGACGAGGACCTGAAGCGGCTTCGCGAGCTCGTCGAGCGGATGGACGACCATGACTTGTCCGCCGACTCGTACAGCGAGTTCAACCACGAGTTCCACCGTGCGATACACCGTGCTGGTGCGTCTGCGAGGCTCCGGAGAGCCCTGCGTTCACTCACGAACGCGGTCCCCGATCGACTGCACACCTCTATCCGCCACCACAGCCCGGAGATTCAGGCCGAGCACTGGGAGATCCTCCAGGCACTTGAGCACCGGGATCCGGATCGAGCCGTTAGTGCGACGGTGGGCCACTTCCTCAGCGGCGCGAAGCACGCGATCGACCTGCTGGTCGACCGCGGATTCTGGGACTGACCTGTATAAGGGTCGCGAATCGACACTGAGAACTCGCGCCGGGAGCCTTGCCGTCGTTGACTGCATGGAGGTCGAGTGATGGCGCGCTTTCCTTTCGTCGATGCGCACGAGGTGGCCGAAGAATTCCAACAACCTCGCCGTGTCTCGGTTCGGTCACCTCTTGAACTCGCGACGCGTGTTGCTCAACCACCCGGAACTGCTCGATTTGTTCGCTGCCACGCCGCAGTGGTTCAAGAGCCGTTCCCGCTTGCCCGCCCGCCTTCGGGAGCTCGTGCTTCTCCAGATCGGTTGCCTCACTGGAAGCGCCTACGAGTTCAGTCATCATATCGTAATCGCTGCGGCGCATGGGGTCGATGGCGAGGACATTCGCGCAGTTATCGCTGAGACAGAGGGCAACGAGACCGATCTGTCTCTCGTCGAACGAGCCTCCTTGTCTGCGGCTCGTCGACTTACCACCGAACTGGACGTCGAAGATGTGACCTGGGCGCAGCCGAAGGCAATCTCGGGCGACAGCAACTGATGGAGCTCGTTGTCCTCATCGGGCACTACAACTTCTTCATTAGAGTGCTCTGCGCGCTCGGGGTGGAGGTCGAACCCGAGTACAACCATCACCTCGAACGCTTCGCTCCGTCCGACTCCGAACGTGGCTGGCGTTAAGGCATCCGTTTTACCGCACCTACGAGCTTGAGGATTCGTAATGCTGTTGAAGGAGAAAGTCGCGGTCGTGACGGGCGCTGCCCAAGGCATTGGCCTGGCGATCGCACGAACGTTCACCGAACACGGGGCACGCGTGGTGGTCGCAGATCTCTCGGAAGAGGGCGCTGCTGGCGCCGCGCGCGAGCTCGGCGACTCGGCGTGGGGAATCGCCTGCGATGTGAGCGACGAGGATTCAGTGCGCGCGGCCTTTTCGGGTGCCGTCGATCGTTACGGCCGCGTTGACGTTCTGGTGAACAACGCCGGCATAACGCGGGACGGGATGATGCACCGCATGTCGGTGGAGGACTTCAGGTTTGTCGTGGACGTGCATCTCCAGGGCACGTGGCTCTGCTCCCGCGAGGCGCTTCTGCACATGCGCAGTCGCGAAGGCGGGGGTTCGATCGTGAACCTCTCCTCGATCTCAGGCAAGGTCGGCAATCTCGGACAGTCGAACTACGCTGCCGCGAAGGCGGGAGTCATCGGCATGACGAAGTCCGTCGCGCGTGAAGGGGCCCGCTTCGGTGTGCGCGTGAACGCCATCCAACCCGGACTGATTCGTACGGCCATGACGGCAGCGATGCCGAAGGATGTCTTGGCCGCGAGCCTCGAGAGTGTGCCGCTCGGCCGCCCAGGGGAGCCCGTCGAGGTCGCGAGTTCGGCGCTCTTCCTCGCGAGTGACCTAGCGAGCTACGTTACGGGCGTCACCTTGGAGGTGGCTGGCGGGCGCCACATGTGAGCGGTGCCTTCCAGCCTCTAGGACAGACCCCAATTCGGTAAGGCGCCTCAGGTGGCTCGGATCCGAGACGTGACTTGGTGGCGACGTAGGCGTGCTCGGGCCTCGGCTGTGCTCGGAACCGATGGAGAGCGTCGGAGTCTGCGTCCGTGCTGTTGGCCGCGCTCAGTTCTCGCGTCGAAGCTGTCTCGGTCTGCAGTACGCAGCGATGACCAAGAGCGTAACGGCGACAGCGCCCATTGCGAGGTCAACTGACCACGCGTCGGACACTGCACCAGTCAGCGCAGCCGAGGCCGGTCGCGAACCAACGAACCCCATCATCCACATGGCCATGACTCGGCCACGAAACGGGGCAGGAACTCGTTGCTGGATCAAGCTTCCGGCGGACGCCATCGCCATCGTGAACCCGACTCCAGCGACCGTGAAGCCGACCGTGACCAGCCCCTCCGACGGAACCACTGATGATCCCGCCACGATTCCCAGTATCATCGCTGCCAATCCGAGCCCTGTCACACGGTCCTCGTGGAGCCATCGACGAGCCACAGCGGTGGCAATCATTCCGAGCATTGCCCCAGCTCCAAAGCCCGCGGCAAGTACACCAACAACGCCAGGGCCGGATCCAAGCCTCGACGCCACGGCCGGGGCGAGAGTCAGCAACGGCTCGGACGCCATGCCCAGCGCCGCGACTGCGACGAGCAACCTGAGGACGGTCCGTTCCTTGCGGACGAACTGAACCGCGGCAAGCATCGAAAGGTCGCCGTGTGTTTCAGGAGGTGCAGACGGTACGCGTATGCAGAAGACCAACAGTAGGACGAAGATGAAGTGGCCAAGCGCCGCCAACATGAACGATGGCGCTGCGCCGAGCTGAGTGAACCCGATCGCGCCGATCACCGGACCTACAACGCGTCCGATGGAGAGCGGCGCGGTGTTGAGCGTCATCGCCGTTGGCAGTTCTTCAGTCGTTACCATGCTCGGGACGACTGACTGCATCGCGGCCCCGCCGGTGACAAAGCCTAGCCCGACGATTCCGGAGAAGAACAACACTGATGCTGCTGCATCCCAGCCGTCGAGCTCGGGTCCAATAGACCACCACACGGCCAAACCGCCGGTGCCGATCGTGCAGAGAAGGCGTCCCACCAGTAGCTGGATCGCTGCATGGCCTTTGTCGGCCAAGATGCCGCTGAGAGGGCTGAGGAGCACTTGCGGCAGAAACTGCACTGCGGATACCAGCGATACGGCGAGCGCGGAGCCCGTGGCGTCGAAGACGACGATAGCTGCCACGACGCCATGGACCCAGACGCTGACGTTCGATGTCACCTTGCCCCAGAACAGGCCGCCGAAGTCGCGGTCGACCATCAAGCGCCAGATACCGCGGGCCGTTGGCGCCTTCCGTAGCGCGCTCACATCCGACTGCCGTTGCGAGTCATGAGCAACGTTCGACCAATCCGTAAGGCAAGAATATTATATATGATCTGACGGTGTACTGGCAGGTCCGGAACTGAAGGAGACGTGGTCTCTGACCATGCACCGTGCGCAGCAAGCGAGTCGACCAGCCGCTCCGCCGCGCCAGAGACGTGAGCAGGCATGAGCTCACGGGCCAGCTCAGCGGCGCAGTCGAATGGCCGCCGTGACGGCCGGGTGATCGTCGTGGACCACCGGAGTGTGGCCCTCCGGATAGTGCCGATTCGGCAACTTTCTCACCAAGTTGCCCGAGAGTGGCGCGGAACGACGAGAGCCCGCTGCGAGGTCCAGCCGCATCCCCCGCGAACTGGGCTTGGGCCCGGAAGAGGTCTCGGACGTCATCGGCGGTGAAGGTCGCTATCACGTCTCCACGGCGCGAAACGAAATCTGCGAGCCCTTCGCTTCTCGACGCAAACAGTGCTTTTCGTGCCGGACTAATGCTGGCTCCGGTCGCATTGGCGATGGGCTCCGTGCGGTTGAATTCGTCAGGTTTCAGCGCTCCTCCATGATCTGCTCTCGTGTACAGGAATGACCTCCTCTGGCAACTGGACCCCGCCGAGGTCGTCGACTGACGGGGTCAGAGCAGGTGATGTCTGTCTGGTCCTCAAGATCCACTTTGGCCCTCGCGTTCTCCCCTCTGTCGTGCGTGCCCAGGTGTCCCGACCCTGAGTACTATCTGCTACTCTAGCAGTATATTTTATATTAGGAAGGATCTTATGCGATCTGCCTTCGTGTACGCCGCAGCGCGAACCCACTTCGGACGAATCAACGGCGCCTTCGCCGGAACTCGGCCTGACGACCTCGCGGCCGTTGCGCTCGCCGGCACGCTTGCCAAGGTGCCGGAGCTCGAGGCGGCGCGCATCGACGATGTGGTCTGGGGATTGGCGAACGGAGCCGGCGAGGACAACCGCAACGTTGGTCGAATGGCTGTGCTCTTGGCCGGGCTGCCGACATCCGTGCCGGCAACCACGGTCAACCGGCTCTGCGGATCCGGCCTGGACGCCGCAATGATCGGCTCGCGCGCCATCGAGACCGGAGACGCCGAGGTGGTGGTCGCCGGTGGCGTCGAATCGATGACCCGGGCGCCTTGGGTTCTTCCGAAGCCGAATCGGGCGTTCCCAGTCGACAACATAACCGCGGTCTCGACGACGCTGGGGTGGCGGCTCGTGAACCCGGCGATGCCGAAAGGGTGGACGATCTCACTCGGCGAGTGCAACGAGATCCTTCAGTCGAAGTTCTCCATCACGAGGGAACGCCAGGACGCCTTCGCCGCGGAGTCCCACGCCAAGGCTTCGGCGGCCTGGTCTGAGGGGTTCTACGACGACTTGGTCGTTCCTACGCCGGACGTCGGCCTAACCTGTGACGAAACGATTCGGCCCGACACCACGGTCGAGAAGCTCGCGACGCTGAAGCCGGCATTCCGACCCGATGGCACAATTACCGGAGGAAACGCCTCCCCTCTCAACGATGGAGCCTCTGCGGTAGTGCTCGGGTCCGAATCCGCGTCGTCGATCATCGGCGCGTCAGCCATCGCACGTGTCGCAGGACGTGCAACGACGGCACTCGACCCCGATCTGTTCGGGTATGCGCCTGTCGAGGCCGCGAACGCTGCCCTATCGCGTGCAGGGATCAGTTGGTCGCAGGTCGGTGTAGTGGAGTTGAACGAAGCATTCGCTGTGCAATCGATCGCGTGCATCGATGCTTGGGATATCGACCCTGCGATCGTAAATATCAAGGGCGGCGCTATCGCTATTGGACATCCCCTTGGCGCTTCGGGCGGGCGGATTCTCGGTACCCTCGCCCACGTTCTCCACGAGCGTAAGGAGCGCTGGGGGGTCGCCGCGATCTGCATTGGCGTGGGCCAGGGACTCGCTGTGGTCCTGGAGAACATTCAAAGCGCACGCTGAGGCCGCTTGGAGGCCACGGATGAGCAGCGGCCACGCGCAGGTATTCGGGACGCGCGTCAGCATCGTCACGGGGTCGGCGGTGTCATCGACGCCGAGATCTCCCGGGTCCTGGTGGAGCGCGGGGGATCATGTGATCTTCACCGACCGAGACGGCAGCTCCGCTAAGGCAGACTGCTGCGTCGATCACACGAGCGGAAACTCGCTGGGACAGTGGAAGCGGTCAGCGTGGGTGTCGTCGACGATGGGGCGAACCGAGATCTGGTGCAATCGGCCGTTGTACGGTACGGCGGGCTGGACCTCGTGGTGAATAGCGCAGGCGTGCGTCAGTATCCGCCTTCCGGGGAGGTCAGTTTCGACCAGTGGTGGCGGGTCATGACGGTGAACGTCTGGGGGTGCCACGTCCCTCATACAGGCGGCCACCGGCTCATTGGAGGACACGTCCCAGCGGGGCCGTGGTCAACATGGCGACGCGAACCTGGTTGGCGGGCGGAACGACGTCGTACGCCACTTCCAAGGCCGGCGTCGTCGAACTCACGCGAGCGTTAGCCGTCGACCTGGCGCCGTGCCGCGTGAGGGTTAGCGCGGTGCCGCCGAGCTATGTCCTCGCCCCGAGCATCGAGGGGATGTAAATGCCGGCGCAGCACAATAAGCACGCTTCCCGCTCGCCGAGGCTTCGGGTGTCACGCACGCAAGGGCGTTCATCGGCGCCGCGGCAGCGCGCTTCATCACGGGCGAGGTGCTGCATGTATGTGGTGGCGGGCAGCTGGCGACCCCGGCGTTCTGACGGTGAGGCTGCCAGCTCCCTTGGAGACCGCATTCGGGATCGTAGACTGATCTGACGGGTTCTCCGCGAGCCAGCGGTGCAAGGGATGCGAACCGCCACTGAACAAGTCAACGCCTTGCGAGCCTCCCAAGGACTGCCGACACGTCGTCGACCGATTCGAGGTTCAGGATCGAATTGGCCACGCCCACCGCGTCATCGTCCGTGAGAACACCACGCGCATTGCGGAAGAACTTGTCGACGAGCTCGTCGGTGGTCATCCTGGTCACTGGGTCGTCGGACGGAGTTCCCTTGGGCACCAGGCCGTCGCCGCGGAACACCCTGCCGCGGGCATGGACCTCAATCCGGGAAGGACGGCTGCCGGGAGACTGCGCGACGATACGGGCATAGTCTGGGTGCGGCGCGAACTCGACGCGCTTCATGAGAGAGAGGACACTTTCCGAAAACACCAAGTCGGGATCGAGCCACGCAGTGCTTGGTTCGATCCGGTGCGCGCCCACAGCGAGGCCATGGGCAATGCTGTACTGCGCGTCGTGCGTCCGCTCGATTTCCGTGGCCAACCACAGCGGCTGTTGTATGACGCCCTCGCCCCACGCCCTGATCTCATCGATCTCATCAACTGCGATGTCGTGGGTGGTTACAACATCGATGAGGACATCCAGCAGCCCGTGGAGCACTCGGCAGTGTGGATAAGGCTTGTACGACTGTTCGGCGACGAACCGCCAGTCCTCTCCGAGGCGGTCCCTGATCGCGTCCGGCTCCCAGCGTTGGCTGCCGATGAAGCGCCGATACCCTACGTCGGCGTCGTCGAGAACCTGGAGGTCGCCACGGTGGCCGAGCTCGGCCATATATGCAGCCGTGTACGCGGACTGCGTCAAGGCGCCGGCAAGAAGTGCTTTGATCGTGGCGCTCGGAGCGTGGGCAATGAAGGAGCGATGCGAGTTTACGAGAGAGATGTTCGCGGCAATTGCGATCGCATCCGCCATGACGCGCGTTGAGAACGCCTTCAGGTGGCCCACTGCGGCGGTCGCGCCGAAGATCGTGGCGCTGTAGCCAAGGACCTTCGACAGTGCCACTTCACCGTTCTCCACATCCCGGAAGTAGTCCATGGCCTTACCTACCCGATACGTGAGCTCATGTGCGACAGCCAGAGCGGAGATCAGCTTCGGTCCGGAGCTCTTGAGTTGCTCGGCGGTCGCTAAGGCAGCTGGGATCACGTATGTCGAGACGTGCCCTGGTGGAAGGACAGGGTCGAAGTTCGTGGCGTTCATGAGCTCGCCGTTCGCGAAGGCGGCTCCGAAGACGGAACTCCGATCGGAGTGACCGATGATGGTGGCAGTCGTGTCAGTTCCCCCAAGAATCCGACCGTAGTTTACCCCGGCGCGCCCCTTCGGCTCGTCGCCCGCGCCAAGAGCGCAGCCGATGGTGTCGAGAAGCTGTCGCTTGACCTCGTCAGCAACTGCCAGCGGGAGATCGTCGGAGGACGCCTCCACAGCGAGGTTCGCTATCGACTCCACCAAGGTTCCAGCCATCCCATACCCTTCTAGAAAGATCCGATTCGGCGGATCGAACCTTGCTCGCCGCAGCAGCACTGCGACGGCCTTCGTGATATTATATATAGCATGATGCTAGGCGTGCCCTCTAGCGCTGTCAATGTCAGTGATGAGCGAGCTTGACGATCGGTCGGTCATCGGCGGAACGACGCGCGGGACACCCGCGTAGCAAACCTCTTCGCTGCCGTGGCAACGACCCCACGTCCAAGGAGAAAAGATGGAAATCGGCTACATCGGACTCGGCGTGATGGGCGAGCCGCTGGTTCGACGGCTGCTAGCCCACCACCGCGTACGCGTGTTCGACCTCGATCGAGGCGCCGTCGATCGACTTGTGGAACATGGCGCGGTGGCGAGTGACGGAGTAGCTGACCTGTCGCAGTCGGTCGATCTCGTCTTCCTCTGCGTACCCACCTCAGATCACGTGCGTTCAATCGTCCTCGGCGAGCACGGCGTGCTCGCTCATGCGCGACGAGGCACAGTGATCATCGATCAGACCACTGGTGATCCCACGGTTACTCGTGAACTCGCCCGAATGGCCGAGGACCATGGCCTTGGGCTGATTGATGCACCCATCAGCGGCCGGCCGGAAGAGATTCTCGAAGGAAACGTCACCATCATGGTGGGCGCGGATTCCAAGAGCTTCGAACGGACCCGCTCTGCCCTCGAATCAATCACCGACCGGATCTTCCATCTCGGTGATGTCGGAACCGGGCAAGTCATGAAGCTATCTAATAACATGTTGTCCGCGATTCAGCGCGTTGTGACCCTCGAAGCTGTCGCACTCGCTACGAAGAACGGGATCGAACCCGCGACGGCGGTCGAGGTGATGCTTGCAAGTTCCGGGCGCAACTTCTTCATGGAGAAATTCCTCAAGCCCCACATCATCACAGGTCATCTCGCTTCGGGATTCACCCTTGGACTTCAGCACAAGGACATGCGCCTCGCATGCCAGCTCGGACTCGACTCCAGTGTCGTACTTCCGTTCGGCAATCTTGTTCGCGAGTTCCTTCAGATGTGCATTAACGAGCACGGACGCGATACCCAGGTGAACGCAGCGGCCTTGGTCATGGACCGCATTCAAGGGACGCACGTTGTCCCGGAGGACTACTCGCTTGAATAGCTCGGTCGACGGGAATCTCCGGGCCGCGCCAACAATGGAGGCGAATTCCGCCCTGCAGTACGAGTCAGGCAGGTCCGGCGTCTCGAAAATCACTTGCGCCGTGTCGGTGCTGCTCGGGCGGCCGCACGGCCATGAGCTTGTCGTTCGGGCGCGCGGAGAGTGTCCCTGCGTCTGCCCGCTCCGACAGCCGCCGCGGGATTGTCCTGCACATGTACGCCGTCGTCGTACACGAGTTCGTCGAGCTGTGGGTGTCCGTTTCGGAGGATCACGTCGCTTGGACCGGCACCATACGACAGGGATTGCACCTTGTTAGTGCCGACAGGATCATCGTGCTCAACCGCCCGCGGTTGATCTGCGCCGAGCCGGTCCTGGTGACGACCGGCGGGGATTCGCTCGCCCCGGTGCCGCGTCTCACGGATCGGCGTCGGCGACCACGTCGCGATGGAGTCCGCGCGCCAACAGGTGGTGTTGACATCGGCCGCAGCTTGAATCGTCCTCCAGTTATGGTTCCGTCCCAGGCGCGGGCCCAGTGCGCCATCGAAGAGATCCGCCACTATGCCCCGCCAGGGCTACGAGTTGGGCTTCGAAGGTGACATCGTCGCCGGATTCGAAGAGATCGACCACACAGCCCGTAGATAGTTCACATAGGAAATAGGTCACCGACGAGCGCGGCTCTACACCCCCCGCACCTGAGGTACGGGGGTGGATGCACGCGAATCATCTGGTAGTCGGGCCGCGCCAGGCTTCTCTCGACACGCCCCGAGTCGCGACCCCGCCGGGCGTCGGCTTATCCGTTCCGGTCGTCCGTCGGCAGAATCGGTACGACCCGTAGCCTCCACGCCAATGCGGTGGCATGAGCAGCAAGTGCCGGGGCCGCCAGAATGGCGACCGGTGCGATCAGCACGGAGCCGACAGCCAGAGCGCCGGCGAGCGCCGCCTGCACCGTGGCGCCCGGACAGGCGACTGCGATCATTCCGGAGAGCCGCACGAGGGTGAACGGGCGCGACGCCGGGGTGTTCGCCACGACACATGGGAGCCACACCGTTGTCGCGAGGAACAATAGAACGATGGCGAGCAGGCCGACCGCCAGCACCTGCCGCCACGACTGGATCTCTGTGACGAACATCAGATCCAGCGTGAGCACGCCTCCCACCCCCAACCAAAGACAGCCGATCCGGATTGTGGCTCGGGCAGTCCGAACGAGGTGGGTGCGAAAGGTCCCACTGACGGAGGACCCAAGTCCGTCTTGAAGATCCTTCGCTGTGGCGACCATCGCTACGGTGGCGGCGGGAGCGCCCACGACGGTGACTGCCACGCCGAGCCACAGTATGTTCAACCACAGTACGTCCGTCACATGACGCAGGTACTCCGCGAGTTTGGTCACCGCGTCTCATCCCTTCAGACCGGACGTCGCGATGCCTTCCACGATCTGCCGCTGGAAGAATACGAAGATTGCAATCATCGGGACGACCGACAACGTGCTCATCGCGAGCATCGGCCCCCAAGCGGAATCGCCGGTCGTGTCGAGCAGGGTGCGAAGCGCGAGCGGCACCGTGTAGAGGCCGGTGTCGCTGATGTAGACCAGTTGAGGAAAGAAGTCGTTGTAAGTCCACAAGAAGCTGAAAAGCGCTCCCGTTACCAGAGCCGGCCGCAGGAGCGGCAGGATAATGGTCAGATAGATGCGCAGCGAACCGGCACCATCGACTCGAGCAGCCTCTTCGAGCTCAATCGGGATGCCGCGAATGAACTGAACGAACAGGAAGACAAAAAACCCATCGGTTGCGAGTAGCTTGGGTACGATCAAAGGGAGGTAGGTGTCGACCCATCCAAGATTGAAGAAAAGTGTGTACTGCGGAATCAGGGTGACGTGGTATGGCAGCATGATCGTGCCCAACATGATCGCGAACCAGAACCCGCTCGCCCTAAATCGCAATCGAGCGAAGGCGTACGCTGCCATGGAGCACGATACCAAATTCCCGGCTACCACTGCGGTGCAGAGCAGCAGTGAATTGAGGAAGAACCCGGTGAACGGCTGTCCCAGGCTGAACCAACCTTCGATGTAGTTCTGGATCTCGATGTAGCTAGGCACCAAGCCCGGATCGGCGAAGATCTCGTTCTCCGCCTTCAACGAGCTGGCGATCATCCATGCAATCGGATACAGCATTAGCAGCGCGCCGGCCGATAGTGAGAGGTGGAGCAGCAGGCGCTTCCCCGGTACGGCTCGAGTACGTGACCAGATTGATGTCGCGTGTCGTGAGGTCCACATGGGTGTGGTGCTCACCTGCCTCCGTCGTCGTAATGCACCCAATATCTACTGGTCAGGAAACTCACTGCGGTGAACAGTGCGATGACGGCAAGCAGCACCCAGGCCAGCGCTGAGGCGTAACCCATTCTGAAGTTGGTGAAGGCCTCTTGGTAGAGATAGAGAGTGAAGAAAAGCGTGGAATCTAGCGGTCCGCCGGTTCCCTCCGAAACGATAAATGCAGAATTGAATGCCTGGAAGGCATTGATGAGCTGCAAGATCAAGTTCAGGAATATAATCGGCGTCAGCAAGGGGAGCGTGATTTTGAAGAACTGTCCGAACTTCCCCGCTCCGTCGAGCGCCGATGCTTCATAGTATTCGGCCGGGATCTGGCGCAGCCCGGCAAGGAAGATTACCATAGGCGATCCGAACTCCCACACGCGCAGCAGAATCAGCGTGTAGAGGGCGGTGTCGGGATTGCCGATCCAGTTCGGGGGCGCGTCGAAACCGATACCGGTGAGAACCACGTTGAACGCGCCTTCGAGCCCGAACACCTGACGCCAGAGGACAGCGATCGCCACACTGCCGGCGAGGAGGCTCGGCAGATAGTACAGTGCGCGGTAGGCGGTCAGCCCCCGTATTCCGCGGTTGAGCAGTAGCGCTACGGCCAGGGCGAAGGCAAGCTGTAGCGGCACACCGATCACGACGTAGCGCAGCGTCACGCCCATCGACGCCCAGAAGCGATCATCGGCGAGAATCATTCGCTCGTAGTTCCGCAGTCCGACCCACTGCGGATCGGTGAGTAGCGAGTACTCCGTCATCGAGTAGTAGAGCGAGACCAACATCGGTCCCGCGGTCAACACGATGAGACCGATGAACCAGGGAGCAAGGAACAGATGGGCGGGGAGATTCTGCCGGCGGTCCCGGTACGAGATCTTGCTATGGGGCGTCGTCACATCAGCGCGCTCGATCGTTCGGCCGGTTCTCATTGCAACGTCTCCAGAGCCCGGTCCGCCGTTCGGAAGAACCAGTCAGCTGCCTCTGACGAGGAACGCCGCCCGAAGCGAACCTCCTCCACCGCGGTTTCGAACGCGGCGTTGACGTCGTTGAAGGCCGGCGGGATGTCGATGGACAAAGGAACGGGCGCGTCCCGAAGCGGACCTTGGGACATGAAGTCGATGTAGTCGATGAAATGCTGCTGCGGTGGCGGATAGGTCAGTATTGCGCGCAGTTCACGATTCGGCGGCGCCCCGAGCTCCGCGCCGAGGATCGTCGCACCCTCGGGATCGTTGAAGACAAAGTTGAGAAAGTCGGCGGCGACGCCCAGTTCGTCGGCGAGCGCGAACAGGCCTACCCAGTTGGACCCGCGTACCGACTGGCCGCTTCTCTGCGCTCCTCCGTGTACCGGCAACGGGAGGATGCGCAAACGACTCGTGGTGAGTCGCTGCATCGAGACGATGGCGTTCGAATAAGTGATGTAATTAGGTGCGAAACCCCGGATGAGGGCGGACCGCTCGAAGGAGCCGCTCGCCTCGGCCGTCACGGGTGCAGGTGTGGTGCCCCCTTCGTCGCGCATTAGCTGCCAGTAGTCCAACCAGCCGATGAGGTCTGCTTCATCGAACCCGAGTGTGCCGTCGTCCGTGAACGTCGTCTTTCCCTGCTGCAGCAGCCAGATCTTGAACATCGAGTCGAACGAGGCCGACCGGTCTTCGGTGCCCCAAAAGTCGCCACCGACCGCGCGAGTCAAGTCGACGCTGAAAGCCAGAAAGTCATCCCAGGAGTATCCCGGTTCAAGAGGTGTCTTTCCTGCAGCTGCCAGGCGATCTTCGTCGTAAACGATCCCGAACGCATTGTCGCCGTAGCTCAGGCCGGTGAGTCGATCGCCGTCCACTCCGATGCTCAGGTAATCTGGAGGAAAAGCCGAAGTGTCGAGGGCGTTCCCGACGAACTGTCTGAGGTCGGCAAGGGCATTCTGACGTGCGAAGGTCGGAAGGCTGGAGTACTGAAGGCCGAGCACCGTGGGAGCGTTGCCGCTGCTGACCTGTGTCGCGAGCTTGTCGACATAGGCGGAGTTGCTGGCTGACTCCAGCGCAAGCACGACTTCGGGATGTCGCGCGGTGAATGCACTGAAGAGGTCGCGGAAGATCCGCATGCGGCCTGCCGAACCGAACTGTGCGACGCGCACCGCTCCCTCCGGCGTGCTACTTCGAGCGCACGCCGTCATCGGCAACGTCATCATGCCGAGCGATGCGAGGCCGAGACGCAAGAAATCTCTGCGATCCATGACATCTCCTTTGATGGCAAGGTCGGGAATCAGGCTCGTAGCCGCAGCACTGTGGCCGACTGGCGCTCGGGCTCGAAGACGGTGGGGCCAGGGCCCACGGCGATCTCCGCAGCGGAGCGCTCGCCGGTGTAGGGATCGAACCAGGTTCCGGTGAACATGCCGTCCGGCAGATCCAGCTCGAACGTGGCGCCATGCTCTGAATAGACGACGTACTCGCGCGATCGGTCGGTACGCAGGTAAACCTTGCCGTCGGCGCGCAGGAGATGGTCGGCGGGATGGAGTCGCCAGTACGGAACATCCGACCAGAAGTCGGCGAGCGCAGCAAAAGCGCGATATCCAGGTGGCTCGGGAAAAGGGATGAAAAGGCTCCAGGCGGTGTTTCGGTAGTAGTAGTTCGGATATCCGCCGCCCATAATTATCTGCCATGCTCGCCGGGTGACTTCTTGCCAGTCCTGGTCGTGTGAAGGATTGTCCGAGGGCAGGTCGTCGATTCCGCTCTCGTAGCCGAACTCGACATTTATGTAGGGCCGTGCAAATCGCCGATAGCGGCTGACGGCGTCATCGTGGCAATCTGTCTCGTGGACCTGGTCCGAGATGACGTCTACAAGCGCGTCGGTAAAGTTCTTCTTTGTGGAGTGCAGTTCAAGTGCCCAGCGGGACGACGGCTCGAGCTGCAGCTCGGGATTCGCATCGTGCACGGTGATGAGGCGGCGATATCCATCATGCCCCCGAATGAGCCCTATCCGCGACCAGATGTACTCAGCCTCCTGGTACCAGGATTCCTTGGCGGTGTCCCAGAGCACGTTCGGGAATGCCTGGTACCGGGCGACGATGTAGTGCCAGTACCGGTCGTCGTCCGAGCTGGCCAGCTCTGGCCAGTTCACGTCCTTATTGTAGGTGTGAATCATCAGGTGGACGATGACGCCACGATGATGGAGCTCGAGCATCACTGCGTCCATGTGGTCGAAGAACGCAGGGTTGAGCGAGGCGTAGTTCGGTTCGTCGTTTCCGCCGACCCAGGGGGCGAGTGCCGGGACGATCCACCGCGGGTCGCCCTCCAGGTCGAGTGGCACGTACCGCCGGAACGAGTGGGCGTAGACGTTGGTGGTGACCAAGTTGAAGCCAGTTCCGGTGATCGAGTCGAGGAACTGGCGAACTCGGGCGAGTGTGTCATCGAGCTGATCGATCATGAACAACCAGTCGACCTCGTATCCCAGGGGGAAGATCCGGGTGCCATCGGCATAGCGAAAATGCCGGGGATGTTGCGGATCGACGCTCAACGCGCCGTGCGAACGATCGTGCGCTCGGTTGGAAGCGGTGAGCTTCCACGGAGTTGAATCGGTTGTCACGTCCGGTCCTGCTGGCGCCTCGACGAGCCAGGACCCTGATGCCGGAAGCGAGACCCGGGTGACGTGCCCGCGGCGCGGATCGTAGAAGGCGGGAACGGAGATCACCGAGTCGTCCGGACCGTACAGGGTGGTTCGGAGGTCGGTATCGAATGGATTAGTGCCGACCGTCCGTTCCCCCAGTTCCAGGTCAACGACCTCGTCCACTGCGACTTCGGCAGCTGACCCGGCTTCGATGCAACGAATGCGATTGCTTCCGGTCGGTGAAGGGGTCTTAGCCACGATGGTCTCCTCGGTGAGCCAGCGGGTGAGGCGTGGAGGGGGACGGCAGCGCACCTACGCGGAAGCTGGTCTGCAGGAAGGACACGGTTTTCTCTCGTACGCGGTCGAGGTGCGCTTCGTGCCTCTGCTGGGCAAGCTGTGGGTCCCCGGCGCTCATGGCCTCGAAGACGGCACGATGCTCTGCGGCGGAGATCGCGGCTCCTTCGGGGAGCACGTTGAGCGAGAGAAATCGCACGCGGTCGATGACGGTGCCGACGCGGTCGAGCATCGACGAGATTAGCTCTCGTCCGGCGAGCTCGTGCAGGAGCCGGTGGAACTTTTGGTCGCCGGCCACCCAGAGATCATCGTCACGGTGTTCGGCGGCGCGCTCCATGGTGACGACTGCCTCTTCGATCAGACGAAGATGTTCGGGAGTGATCGAGCGTGCGATCTTGCGGATGAGCAGCGGCTCCAATGCGCCTGCGATCTCGTATGCCTCCTCGACCGCGGAGACGGTCAGCGGGGGGATCCACGCCGCACGCCCGTCCTCGTAGTCGACCAGGCCGTCGGTCTTCAGGCGTGCGAGCGCAGCGCGTACCGGGGTCCGGCTCACGCCGAGATCGCGAGCCAGGCGAACACTCGTGAGCCGCTCTCCTGGATGGTATTCACCGTGTAGAACTGCATGCCGTAGCTGGTTGTAGACCTGCTCGGACACAGGTGGTTCAGTGGGCGACACGCTTCGCCTCCCCCGGAGGGCCGGGCCTGCATAGTTGACGTCGCGCTTCGGCCATCGAATCCTCCCTCCACGCTGTCTCTGTTGCGAGGGTTTTTGACTCGGTTGTCGCCCGTGGGCACCACAGCTCGAGCACGATCCCGAGCCGTCCGTCATCGACGGGCGAGACGGCGTCGAGCACGGCTGCGACGTCGGTCCGGCCTCGACCGAGCGGAGTACCGATGACTCGGGCGCCGACACCGTCGAGTTCGGGGACCAGGTCGTAGTCCTTCAGATGAACGCCCTTGGTGTGCCGGGCAAGCCGGGCGACCGTGTACTCTGGCCATTCTCCGCAGACGATCGAGTTGGCGACGTCGAGCACGGCGCCGACGGCACGACTGCCTACGCGGTCGAGGATCACCTCCAGCCGCGGGCTCGTCACGCGAAAATGGTTCTCCACGCCCAATGTCACCCCAGCTCGTTCGTAGTGTGTCGCGACGGTGCTCAGCCACTCGATTGCAGTGCTGTCCTGGGTCGCAGCGTCGCACCCGGTGTTGTCGTCCAACACGACCCGCACAAGATCTGCGCCTGTCGCGACGGCGACGTCGAGGTAGCGCATGAGAACCTCCACCGAGGAGCCGGTCGCTCCGACCTGCAGCGCGATACCCCGACGTAGCGCGTGCTCTCGCAGTGCTGTCAGGTCGTCGTCATCGGCCCCATCGAGCTCGGCGTTGTCAGATATCTGGAGCAGCCCGCACCCCAGACGTGCGGCCTCGTCGACCATGTCCGCGCACGTCATCGGACGGGTTGGGCGGAAGTCGGTCGTGCCGACCGCCCAGCGGAACGCGTAACTCCCGACACCCAGCCGCACGTCTCACTCCGCCAGCGCAGTCAGCAGGGCAGCCGTCGTCTCGGCCGGAGATCCGTTGTCGATCAGATCGCCGACCCGGTCGCGTCCGAGTTTGTCGAGCATGCGCTGTAGCGCTTCCATGGCACGGAGCGTGGAGTCGAAGGCACGTACCGGATCCCCGTGTTTGGTGAAGACGTCGTAGGCCAGCCAACCCTCCCAGCCTGTCCGCTCGAGGTAGAACAATGTCTCGACCATCTCCCAGAGGTTCACTGCACCCGGGACGATGTCCCAGTCCCAACTCCGGTTGTTGTCGTTGAAGTGCACGTAGAACAGTCGCTCTGCGTCGTGCGCCATCGTCACGCTCATCGCTGGCGTCTCCCCTGCAATGAGGGCGTGCCCCACGTCGAGCGTCACACCCAAATTGTCGGCACCGACGCGGTCACACAAGTGGAGGGTCGTTCCTACATCAGGAACCGTGATCGCCGTACGCGACTCGAACGCCTTGTATTCGATCCCCACCCGGACGTCGTCACGATGGCTGACTGCCGCCCGGAGGCCGTCGACCATCCAGCGCCAATGGGAGGCGTAGTCGACCTGAAAGCTGTAATCCCAGCCGTCCATCAGCGGACACACCGTGACGAGGTGGGCGCCGAGGTCGGCTGCCAGGTCCATCGACGTCGTCAGGTCGGAGACCGCCCGCAGACGTACCTCCGGGTCCGGATTGGTGAAGGAGCCATTGCGCCACATGGCGTCTGACTTGACATTCAGATTCACGGCCGAGACCGACAGGCCCGCGTTCTCCACCTGGGTGGCGACCTTCTGCCAATCGGTCAGGTCGCCGGGATACACCAGCTCGACCCCCTCGGCGCCGTGCAGGCTGGCCGCTTGATTGATCCGCACGTCGAGGGGTGTCGAGGGTTGGAACTCGGTGAAGCGGTCTGCATATCTGTCGAGGATGCCGACCATGATCGAGTGGTGTAACTTCATCTGGATTCCTAACTGGATCCACTTGTGAGTCCAGTTGATCATAGAGTCGAATGTCGCCCATGACAAGCAGTTCTGAAGTTTCTAGTCGCCGAACTCACGTCGGCCCACAAAGCTGGAGAAGGTTGCGTCGGCTCACTTCGCGGTCGAGACCGGCGCGGTGAGACCAACGCGGAGACGCGTCGGTGAATTGACTGACATTAAGCGAGGTGTCAATATGTTGGGGCCGGGCGGGCGTGCCCCGTCCCGGCTTCGCCCGTGGCGTCGTCCCGGATCCCCGCGAGTCGAGACCGCCACGTCGACCTCGACCGACGGGAGAGCTAGTGGTAGCGACGACCAGCCGAGCGTGGATCCTCCGGGGCGCCCGCGACCTGACGCTCGACGAGATCGAGCTGCCGGACACCCCGCCGGATGATGGCGCGGTGGTCCGGGTCGAGGGCTGCGGTCTCTGCGGTACCGATTACGAGCAGTACGCCGGACATCTCGACGCCCTCGGGCTCGCCGTGTACCCGCTCGTCATCGGGCACGAGCCGCTGGTACGAATCGAGCGCATCGCACCGGCTGCTGCGGAGCGGTGGCAGGTTTCGGAGGGCGACCGTGTCGCCGTCGAGATCCGTGCCGGGTGCGGGGTCTGTCGCCGGTGCATGGCTGGGGAACAAATCCTGTGCGCCCGCAAGCTCCAGTACGGTTTCACCCCGCTGTCGGTCGGCTCGGGGCTGTGGGGCGGCCTCGCCGAGTACATGGTGCTCCGCGGCAACACTGTCCTGCACACGATCCGCGAGGACATCCCGACCGAGGATGCCCTGATGTTCAACCCGCTCTCGGCTGGCATCGAGTGGGCCGTGCTCCGTGGCGGGGTCGGTCTCGGTGACCACGTGCTGATCCTCGGGGCCGGGCAGCGGGGGCTCGCCTGCGTGGCGGCCTCGGTGGCGGCCGGGGCCGAACGCATCATCGTGACCGGACTCGCCTCGGACCGGGACAAGCTCGAGCTGGCTCGTCGCGCCGGCGCAACCGACACGCTGGTGGTCGACCCCAACGACCCGGACAGCCTGCTCGACGTGATCGGTGCCGACTCGGTGGACCGAGTGGTCGAGGTCGTCCCACTCGCGACCCGGCCGGTGCTTGACGCCATGGAGGCCGTGCGGCCCGGTGGGCGCATCGCCCTGGGCGGCCTCAAGGGCGGCCGAGAGATCCCTGGCTTCGTCTCCGACACGATCGTGAAGAAATCGATCGACGTCGTCGGTGCATTCGGGGCGACATCAGAGGCGTACCGTCTGGCCGTGCGCGCGATCGAACGAGGTCGAGTGGATTTCACCGGGTGGCACACGCACACGCTTCCGCTGGCCGATGCCGAACATGCCGTCCAGATCCTCGGTGGAGAGCATCCCGACGAGCGCGCGCCGGTCCATGTCACCGTCCTCGGACGGTGACCGCTTCCAGAATCCACTTCTGAAGGGAGCTCCCCATGAACATCGACTACACAGGCAAAGTTGCCATCGTGACCGGCGCAGGTGCGGGAATGGGTCTCGCGAGCGCGCGGGCGTTCGCCGAGTCCGGCGCGGCGGTCGCGCTTGCCGACGTCGATGAGACGGCTGCGCAGCGAGAGGCGGGGCGGCTCGTCGAGGAGGGCCACCGGGCGATCGGGCTGCGCTGTGATGTGGCCGACGAGCAGCAGGTGGCCGACATGGTCGCGCGCACCGTCGCCGAGTTCGGCCGTCTCGATGCGGCCTACAACAATGCGGGTGTGCAGACCCCGAACGTCGAGACCGCCGATGCCGACGGCGCAGAGTTCGACCGTGTCACCGGGATCAACCTGCGCGGCGTGTGGAACTGTATGAAGTACGAGCTGGCGCAGATGCGCACCCAGGAGGAGGGGGGCGCGATCGTGAACTGTGCCTCGATCGGCGGGATGATCGGCATCGCCGGCCTCGCTATCTACCACGGGTCCAAGCACGGTGTGATCGGTCTGACCCGCAGCGCGGCACTCGAATACGCCCCGCGCGGGATCCGGATCAACGCGGTCTGCCCGGGTGTTATCGAGACGCCGATGGTGGCCCGGATGATGGAGGAGGACCCCGAGGGCATGCAGGGCTACCTGCGTGACCAGCCGATCGGCCGGCTCGGGCGTCCGGAGGAGGTTGCCAACGCCGTGCTCTGGTTGTGCAGTCCGGCCGCCGAGTTCGTGATCGGCCACCCGCTGGCCGTCGATGGCGGTTACACCGCGCGCTGACGTCGAAGGTCCCGGCCCGCACTGCGGTCGGCGGACACCCCGGTAGCAAGCCCCGGTCATGGCCGATGGGAAGCACGGGTTACCACCAATGCCCTGCGGGAGTACGCGGCACCGGACGGCCGTCGCGTGGCACGTTCCCCTGAGTGAGGGGCCTCAATGCGTCCGTCACGGCCGCTCGACATCTGGCAGGAATGCCCTGGCTCGGTGCGGGTGACGGCCAAGGCCCGGTGACATGCGCCCGCCATACCGCATACCGGCGCGACAAGTAGTTACCCTCAGTATAATGTCTGACCTTATGGTAAGGTGAATGCCTCCCGCTCGTCCAACCGGACGGTGCGTCGCGCACCGCGGGGACGTGCCGGCCGGTCCGGCCGCGCGTAGCCGCAGGAAGGAGATCCGTTGAGCCTGCCCGAACGCGTCGGAGTCGTCGGTGGTGGTCGCATGGGTGCAGGTATCGCCCATGCGTTCCTCGTCGCCGGCAGCCACGTCACCGTTCTCGAGGCCGATTCCGCCCTGGTTGGCCCGGCGGTGGAACGTGTGAACCGCTCGCTTCGTGCCTCGGCGGAGCGTGGGGCGCTCTCCTGCCCTGCCGAGGCGATCGCAACGCGGTTCGCAGTCACCGTGGAGGACCGTCAGCTGGCGGCTTGCGACCTGGTGGTTGAGGCCGTGCCCGAGGACCTGGACCTCAAACGCACCGTGCTTCGCCGCATCGAGGGGCTGTGTCCGCACGCGGACCTGGCCACCAATACCTCGAGCCTGTCGGTCGGCGGGATCGCGACAGCGCTGAAGCAGCCCGAACGGCTGGTCGGACTGCATTTCTTCAACCCGGTCCCGGCTAGCGAGCTGGTCGAGGTCGTTGTGGGCCCGCGCACGTCCGGCGAGCTGACGAAACGGGCGGGCGATTGGGTCGAGGGCTTGGGCAAGACTGGGATCACGGTCACCGACTCGCCCGGTTTCGCCAGCAGCCGGCTGGGGGTCGCCATCGCACTGGAAGCCATGCGGATGGTCGAGGACGGGGTCGCCTCAGCGGCGGACATCGACACCGCCATGACGCTTGGTTACCGGCATCCGGTCGGGCCGCTGCGTACCACCGACATCGTGGGACTCGACGTCCGTCTGGCGATCGCCGAGCACCTGGAGCGGGAGGTCGGCCCGCGGTTCGCGCCGCCGGAGATCCTGCGACGCAAGGTCGCTGCCGGCGAGTTCGGGCGGAAGACCAACCGGGGCTTCTTCGACTGGTGAGGCTGGTTGTCCGGTGGCCGCGTGCCCGACCACCGGACAGTGGGGCCTGCCGGCCGGTCTCAGGGCAGAGCGGCCAGTTCGCCCGCCAGGCCCTCGGGCAATCCGATCGACTTGAGCTCGACGAACGCGTCGAAGCCCTCCGGGCCGAACTCCCGTCCGATCCCGCTGCCCTTGAAACCGCCCATCGGGGCGTGCTGTCCCGCCGGATTGCCGTTCAGCTCGACCGTGCCGGTGCGGATCCGGCGGGCGATCGACAGGCCTCGATCCAGGTCCGTGGTGAACACCGCTCCGTTCAGGCCGTACTCGGAGTCGTTGGCCATCGCGACCGCCTCCTCCTCGTCGTCGTAGGTCAGCACCGCGAGCACCGGCCCGAAGATCTCCTCCTGGGCGATCCGCATACCGGGTCTCACTCCGGTCATGACGGTCGGCTCGACGAACCAGCCCCGGGCGAGCCCGTGCGGCCGGCCGCCGCCGAGGGCGATCTCAGCACCCTCGGCCAGGCCAATGCGGACGTAGTCCTCGACCCGATGCCGCTGGCGGCTGCTGACCAGCGGCCCGATCTGGGTGCTCTCATCCGTAGGGTCACCCACGGGCATCGACGCGATGAGGTCGCGCAGTCCGTCGACCAGCTCGGCCTCGCGCCGGCGTGAGACGAGCAACCGTGTCTTCAAGCTGCAGATCTGGCCGTTGTTGCGCAGGGAGCCGAACCGCAACGACTCGACCGTGGCATCGAGATCGGCGTCGTCGAGGATGATCGCGGCCGACTTCCCGCCCAGTTCGAGCGTGACCCGGCGCAAGTCGTTCCCGCACAATGACGCGATCCGCCGCCCGGCCGCAGTCGAACCGGTGAAGGCGACCTTGTCCACTTCGGGGCGGGTCACGAGGTGCTCGCCGGCCTCGCGGTCGGCGGGCACGATGTTGACCACTCCGGGCGGCAGCCCGGCCTCGAGCAGCATCTCGGCGAGCAGGTAGGAATCCAACGGAGTCTCGGGCGAGGGCTTCAGCACGGCCGTGCAGCCTGCGAGCAGGGCCGGGGCGAGCTTGAGCACTGCGATCATCAGCGGGACGTTCCACGGCACGATGGCTGCGACCACGCCGACCGGCTCCCGGGTCACGAGGGCGTGGCCCGTGGCGGAGGACCGGACCGCGCTGAACGGGTACTGCTCGCTCAGTTCGAGGAACGTGCGCACCGCGCGAGCCGGACCAGTCGCCTGGATGCGTCGGGACAGCGTGATCGGACATCCCATCTCGGCAGTGACGAGCGCTGCGATCTCGTCACGCCGCTGCTCGAGCTGCTCGGCGAGCCGGGTCAGGACCTCCTGCCGCTCCGACAGTGACATGCGCGGCCACGGCCCACGGTCGAACGCGGCACGTGCGGCGGCCACGGCCCGGTCGACGTCGGCGGGCGCCCCGGATGGCACGGTGGCGACCACCTCCTCGGTGTAGGGCGACACCACGTCGAGTGTGTCCGTCGTCGCCGGTTCGACCCACTCGCCACCGACGAACAGGCGGTCGTACCTGCCGTGCCACAGCATTACTCCTCCTCGCTTCCGCCGCCCCAGGGGCGACGTTGCTCGATGTCTGCGATCGTTCGCTGCGCTCGTCATCTGCGGTCCGATGGTCCCGTGATGGTCGGTCAGCCGCCCAGCGCGGCGCTGAACTGCTCCTCACTCACTGGCTCGGCCCACTCCACGCCGCCGACGGTCACCGCGGTGTGCACCAGCGGCTGCGTGTCGCACGCGCCGTGCCAATGCCGCACTCCCGGCGGCGTCCACACGGTGTCACCGGTGGTGACTCGCACCGGACCGTCGGCGTCGGCCACGAAGCCCTCTCCGGCGACGACGATCAACAGCTGGCCGCCGGGATGACTGTGCCAATGTGTTCGGGCACACGGGCTGAACACGACGCTTCCGACTGAGATGCCATCGGTTTCGGGGAGCACGGGCGACCGCAGCACGGTGCCCGTGAAGGTGTCACCCCCGCCCGCGGCGGGTCGGCCGGCGTTGCCACGGATCACGGTCAGCATTGCCGCATCATGCGGCTCGGGCGGCGATCGGTCAAGTAGTTCTCGATTGGAGCCCATCTTGACATTGGCGTTTACTGTCAGACAGTATCGGCTAATGGTCGCTCCTTCCGAAACATCCGGCTCGACGGCCGGTGGTCCGTTGGCCGGACTCCGCGTCGTCGACCTGACCACCTCCTATGCCGGACCGACGGCGTCGATGTACCTGGCCGATCTCGGTGCCGACGTGATCAAGGTCGAACGGCCGCGCTTCGGCGACGACGCCCGCGCGTGGGGGCCGCCCTTCGCCGACGGATCGTCGGCGTGGTTCGCCTCGGTCAACCGGAACAAGCGCTCGGTGGTGATCAACCTCAGGGCCCCGGAGGGGCTGGAGATCCTCTACTCCCTGCTCGCGGGCGCACACGTGTTCATGGAGAACCTGAACCCGGCCAAGCTCGGGGATCTCGGTCTCGACCCCGCCGGGCTGCGGTCGCGGTTCCCCCAGCTGATCTACTGCGCGATGTCCGGGTTCGGCCTGGACGGGCCCGATCACGACCTGCCCGGCTACGACCTCACCGCCCAAGCCCGCTCGGGACTGATGTCGGTCACCGGCGCCAGAGGCGGGTCCCCGCAGCGGGTGTCCACAGCGCTGTCGGACGTCGTGACGGGAATGTGCGCCGCGCTGGCGATCAGTGCGGCGGCGGTGCACCAGGCCAGTACGGGTGAAGGCGACCTCATCGATGTTTCGCTGCTTGACACCGACATCGCGCTGATGGCTCCCCGCATCGCGGCCTATCTCGCCGGCGAACCCGAGCCCGCGCCCAGCGGAGGCACCGACTCGGTACTGGCGTTGTACCAGTCGTTCTCCACCGCGGATCGGGATATCGTGGTCGCCGTCGGCAACGACGCGCAGTGGCGGCGCTTCTGCAAGCTCGTCGACCTGCCCGAGCTCGCCGAGAACCCGGCCCTCTCGGACAACGCGGGCCGCCGCGAGCACCGGTCCTGGCTGACCGAGATCGTCGCCGCCAAGCTGATTGAGCGTCCGGCCGAGCAGTGGCGCAAGATGCTGGGTGAAGCCGGGATCCCCTGCTCGCTCGTGCAGACACTGTCCGAGGTCGTCGAGGACCCCCAGGTCGAGGCGCGTGGCGGCATCATGCGGGTCCCCGGCAGCGCGAGCCTGTCCACCGTGCACAGCCCCTTCCGGCTCGGGTCGATTCCGCGGGCGCGGAACGAGCGGTTCCCCGCTCTGGGCAGTCACACCCGGGAGATCCTCGAGGAGTTGGGGATCGAACCGTCGCGGATCGAGGCACTGGCCGGCATCGGCGCGATTGAGTTTGGCGATGTGTGAGCACAACTGCCGGGACCACACCGAAATCCCTGAGTTCACCGAACCGGCCGGTCCCAGTCCGACGACCGACCCGGAGTTGACGGAGCGGTTCCGGGGCGAGGGGAGGTGGCAGCGACGCACAATCCGGGACGTTCTCGACCAAGCGGCCGCGGAACACCCCGATCGCGAAGCCCTGGTCGGTCACCGCACCGTCGGCGGCACTGTTCGATGGTCCTACCGGGACCTCGATCGAGAGGCCACGAAGGCGGCTTCGGCACTGGTCAGCGTCGGTGTTCGTCCGGGCGACGCCGTGGCCGTCATGCTGCCCAACTGGGTGGAGTACGTCGCGCTGATCTTCGGGACCGCTGAGCTTGGCGCGGTGTACACCGGCATCCCGGTGGCATACGGAGAGATGCAGGCGCTGGCGATCCTGCGCCGCAGCCGGGCGCGCGTCCTGGTGATACCGCGGCGCTGGCGTAGCAACTCCCACCTCGAGCTGTCCCGCAGGCTGCGCCGACAGGTGCCCACCCTCGAGCGGGTGCTGGTGGTGGACGACGACGGTGACGGTCTCGCGGACGCGGAGATCCTCTGGTCCTCGCTCGCCGGCGCACCGCGGCACGATCTGCCCCGGCCGGGCCCCGACGACCTATGCTACTTGGGGTTCACCTCCGGGACCACCGGGGAGCCGAAGGGCGCCATGCACACGCACGAGACCTTGATGCACAGCGTGCGGCAGTTCGGTGAACATCTTGGGTCCGAGGTCTTCGGCGGACCGATGCGCCAGCTGGTGGTGTCCCCGACCGGACACCACACCGGGTTCGTGTGGGGAGTGCTGTTCACCGTCCACCTGCATGGCACGGGGGTGCACGTCGATCGCTGGGACCCCGCCTGGGGTATCGATGTCATCCGGCGCGAGGCGGTCACCGCATTCTTCGGCGCACCGACCTTCCTGCAGGACATGATGCGGACCGATCTCGCTGGCGATCCCGACTGCCCGCTGCGGTGTGTGGTGATCGCGGGTTCCTCGGTGCCGAGGAACCTTCCGGAGACCGCAGCCCGCTCGCTGGGTGCGTACGTGGCTCCGGCCTGGGGGATGACCGAGTGCAGCATCATCGTGTCCTGCACCCCCGCCGAGTCGGACGAGATCCTCCGAACCGATGGGTCGGTGTTCGACGGGTCTGAGGCCCGGGTCGTGGATGCGGAGGGCTCGGACGTCGCGACCGGGCGGATCGGTGAGCTTGTCGTCCGCGGTCCTTCACTGTTCCTGGGATACCTCGACCGACCGGACGCCACCCAGGAGTCCTTCCTGCCGGGCGGCTGGTTCCGCACCGGTGATTCGGCGAGCGTCGACGAGCACGGGTGGGTTTCGCTGCGCGGTCGTACCAAGGACATCGTGATCCGCGGGGGTGAGAACATTCCGGTCACCGATGTCGAGACCGTCTTGTTCGATCATCCCGATGTGCTGAGTGCGGCAGTCGTCGGGGTCCCGGACGACCGTCTCGGCGAACGGGCCTGTGCCGTGGTCGTGTTACGGCCGGGCAGCAGCGTCGATCTCCCGTCGATGTGTGACTTCCTGGTCGGCCGGGGGCTGTCGCGGCATTACCTGCCTGAACGGCTACTCGTACTCCCGGAGATGCCGATGACGCAGAGCGGGAAGATCCAGAAGTTTCGGCTGCGCGAGATGGCCGCCGGACAATAAGCCGCTCGACAGCCGTAATCGATCGGTACGACTCCCGTAACACGCGACGGTGATGAAGTCATACAATAAACAGCGGGGCGAACCGATCGCCGATCATATGCGGGGCGTGGAGGGCAGGATGACAGCAGTTGCCGGTGACGACGACAGCCGGACCGAAGGCGCGGTGTTGGGGCAGCGTGTGCTGCGCCCCCGTCAGCAGGTGGAACAGGTGTTGCGCAAGGCAGTCCTGGGAGGACAGCTGCGTACCGGTGAACGCCTGCCGTCCGAGGCGGAGCTAAGCCGGCAGTTCAGCGTTAGCCGACCGACGATCCGGGAGGCGCTCTCGACACTGGAGAGTCAGGGGCTGATCCGCAAGATCCCGGGTGCCGGGGGCGGTAGTTTCGTGCAAACCGTCGATCACCATGCCCTCGGCTCGCTCGTGCAGGAGTCGATGCACAACATGATGCGGCTGGGGACGGTCGACTTCGAGGAGGTCGCCATGGTCCGGCAGTTCCTCGAGGTGCCCTCGGCCTCACTGGCCGCAGCGAACCGGACCGCCGCCGATCTCGACGAGCTGCGGGCCATCATCCACCAGCAGAAGACCCGGTCAGTGGACGACCCGAGCGTCCCCGAGCTGGACGCGCAGTTCCACACCGCAATCGCCCGGATGTCGGGTAATCGGGTTCTCGCGTCGCTGGTGTTCGCGCTGCACCGGGAATCCGAACCGGTGAGCTATCTCGAGCTCTCCCCGGAAGTGGGTCGGAACGCCGTCACCCAGCACCAGCGGATCTTCAAGGCGATCGAGGCCGGCGACGGTGTTGCCGCGGAGGCCGAGATCGCCGCTCACCTGACCTATCTTCGGGATCATTTCCGCGCCGCGACCGCCTCCTCGGCGACAGACGGGCAAGACGGCTGACCGCGTCGCACAGCACGGTGGACTGATGACTGGAGCCCCGTCACGACAGTTGTCGTGACGGGGCTCCAGTCATCATGAGAATCGGGGGAGGGAAGGGGAGGGCCGGGTCCGGTCAGTCTCGTTTGTGCCGACCGCGAGCCGCCCGCACGGCGGGCTCTCGCTCCGAGGCAGCGACAAAGTCCGCGGCGCGCTTCTCACGGAGCGCGCTGAGCCCCTCGCGCATCGACTCGGTGGTGTAGGCGAGCGACTGACCCAGGTTCTCGTAGGTCATCATCTCGTCGAGCGAGGACTCCAAGCTCCGGCCCATCAGCCACTTCGAGAGACCAAAACCTTCCAGCGGGAGTTCGGCCATCGCTCTGGCCTGTTCGAGGCCGCGTGCCTCGAGCTCCGCGTCCGGGACTGCTGCCGTCACCAGGCCGGCCTGCTCGGCGTCGCTCGCGCTCCAGGTGGCGTTGCCGTAGACGAACGCCTTGGTCCGGGCGAGGCCGATCAGGCGCGGCATCGTGTACATGACGCCGATGTCAGGCAGGAGGCCAAGCCGCAGGAATCCGGACACGAACGACGCCCGTTCCTGGCCCGCGAGGATCACGTCCCCTACCAGCGCGATGCCGATCCCGCCCCCGACGGCGGGGCCGTTGACCCCGACGACCACGGGCTTGGGGAAGCGGATCATGTCAGTCAGCCACCGCGCGGCGCGGCGGAACCGCTGATGCGACGACCAGGCGTCGCCCTCGTCCCGCATCATCCGCAGGTCACCGCCGCCGCAGAAAGCGCGACCGCGGCCGGTCAGGTAGACCGCCCGTACCTCGGGGTCGTCCTCCAGGTCGGCGAAGGTCGATGCCAGGCCCTGGCGCATATCGTTCGACAAGGCGTTGCGGTTGTCCTCGTCGGCCAGCCGCACCACGGCCACGCGGTTTTCGACCG
Source organism: Saccharomonospora sp. NPDC046836 (assembly GCF_040645195.1). Classification (NCBI taxonomy): domain Bacteria; kingdom Bacillati; phylum Actinomycetota; class Actinomycetes; order Pseudonocardiales; family Pseudonocardiaceae; genus Saccharomonospora; species Saccharomonospora sp. NPDC046836. Next base: position 26,025 of record NZ_JBEYXW010000032.1, on the reverse strand, counting down.
ACGTCTCGATCACGAAGTCCTGTCCCATCGTGGTGGTCACGCCTTTCCGAAGGAGAACTGTCGGCCACCGTCCACGACCAGGTCGGTGCCATTGACGTAGCGACCTGCGGGCGAAGCGAGGTAGGCCACGGCGGTCGCGATGTCGTGGCGCGAACCGAAGCGGCCCACCGGCACCCGCGACAGTTCGTGATCAGTCCGCCCCGCGTCCTCGTGGATGCGCTTGGCCCCCTCGGTGTCACCGATCGCGCCCGGCGCGATCGAGTTGCAGAGGATGTTGCGGTCACCCCACTCGACCGCCAGAGTCCGCATCAGCGACTGGATTCCCGCCTTCGCCGCCGCCGCGGGTGCGCAGCCAGGCCAGCCGCTCCAAGCGTACGACGTGATGATGCTGATGATCCGGCCCACGTGAGGTGACGCCGAGAGCGCGGCGAACGCGGCGCGACTGCAGTTGAAGGTGCCGTTGAGATCGATGTCGACGATCGTGCGCCAACCGTTGGGCGAGAGGTCCTCGGTTTTGCACCGGAAGTTGCCGGCAGCGTTGTTCACGAGGATGTCCAGCCCACCGTGCTGGTCCACGACCTGCGCCACGACCGACTCGACCTCGGAGAAATCGCGGACGTCGAGCTGGTAGGCCGAGGCCGAGCCTCCCGCGGCGAGGATCGATGCGGCCGCCTCGCGCGCGACCTCGAGCCGTCGGCCGCCGATCACGACGTGGGCTCCAAGGCGGGCCAGCAACGTCGCCGTCTCCAGTCCGAGCCCTGTTCCGCCGCCGGTCACGACCGCGACGCGGCCGTCGAGGAGATCCGGTCTGAAGATCTCGTTCACGCCTACTCCTGGGATTGTCGTAGTCGGTTCGCCGACCAGCGGCCCGATTCTGCCAGAATACTGTCTGCTTTTTTCCTTATAGTCAACAGCCAGACATTAAGCAGTTGGGCTAGAAGCTGGCCGAGCCCGCGCGATGACGCGCCGGGCTCGGCCTGAAGGTCCGTCGCGCCACCGGGCCGACGGTGCGTGGGTCGCTCTCGTTCCGCGTGGGTCAGCCGCGTTTGAGGGAGTAGTCGCGGAACCGGTCGGCCCACGCTGCTGCCTCGCTGCTCATCTCCCATCCGGTCACCAGTGCGTTCTTGGTGAGCAGGAGGCTCTGCGGCGGGAGCTCGAGCAGCGTTCGGATGATCGAGTCGACATGCGCGCGCAGGGTGTGGGGGTCAGGACTCACGTCCTGGACCAGGCCGCAGTGCAGCGCGTCCTCGGCGGTGAGTTCTGAGCCGAGCAGCGACATCTGCATCGCTCTGCCATGACCGATGTGACGTGCAAGCCTGATGGTCGTGCCGTACGGCGGCATGAGCCCGAGCCGGACCTGGGGGAGCGTGAAGCGTGCCCCGGCGGACGCGTAGATCAGGTCGGAGAAGAGCGCGAGTTGCAGGCCGCCTCCTACCGCCCAACCGTTGACCTCGGAGACGATCACCTGCCGGCAACGCCGCATCTCGTCAAACAATCCGGGCTGGTCGTGCAGGTAGTCGGCGAGATTAGAGTACGCATGCCGGCCCGGTTCCTTCATGTCGGCTCCGGCGCAGAAGGCCCGCTCCCCGCTGGCGCGCACTAGAATCACTCGCACGTCTCGGTCGTCTGCCAGTTGGGCGAACGACCGGCGCATCTGCTCCTGGAGTCCGCGGCTCAGCGTGTTCATCCGGTGTGGTCTGTTGATCGTCAGGCGGGCCAGTCCGTCGTGGGTCTCGCAGAGCAGTTCCGGCTCGCCGCCGTCGTCGGCCATCGTGTCTCCCGTCGTGGTGGTCGATGCTGCGGGGGCGCAGCGCCCGCACAGCATAGTTCAAAGCAGACTTTTGACAGTCGCGATGTTGTCAGATATTTTACCGATGTTCAGCCCCGGCAGGCGCGCCCGAGGGCACGGCGAAGTGGCCGAATCGATCCGATTCCGGTCCGACACGGATGAGGAAGAGTTTATGGAAGCAGCGACTTCGGATGAGATCGACGCAGTTCGCGACACGGTTATCCGATTCATGACGACCGAGGTCGCGCCCGTGATGGACGACTTCGAGAAGCGCGGCGAGTTCCCGCGCGAGCTGGTCCGTCGCGCGGGTGCGCTTGGGCTCTACGGCTCGGTCTTCCCCGAGTCGGTGGGCGGCAGCAACATGGGCTTCCTGGTGGCCTCGGTGATTCAGGAGGAGATGGCCCGGCACGACCCGCGGTTCTCCTCCTGCAACAACCAGCAGGGCTCGACCTGCCCCATGTCGATCTACGCTGCGGCCAGCGCGGAGCAAGTGATGCGGTACGTGCCGCCGATCCTGGCCGGCGAGACGATCGGCATGATGTCACTGACGGAGTCCGGCAGCGGCTCGGACGCGGCGGGCGCGATGCGGACCACCGCCCGTCGGGACGGCGACGTCTACAAGATCAACGGCGAGAAGATGTGGGCGTCGATCGCCAACGAGACCGACGTCGGCATCCTGCTCGCCAAGACCGACCCTGAGGCAGGTGCGCGGGGGGTCTCCGCGTTCATCGTCGAGCCGAAGAAGTACCCCGGGTTCACGGCGGAACCGATCGACACGATGCTGTCAAAGTCCTTCCGGACGAACGCGGTGTTCCTGGACGACTTCACGGTTCCGGTGGAGAACCGGCTGGGCGAGGAGGGCCACGGCTTCAAGGTCATCATGCAGGTCCTACAGCTGGGACGGGTGATGGTGGCCGGCAAGGCGCTCGGCACGGCGCGGGCGTGTTTCGACGAGGCGGTCCGCTACTCCAACGAGCGCATCGTGCGGGGCCAGCCGATCGGCCGCTTCCAGATGATCCAATCCGACATTGCCGAGATGGCCGTCGCCATCGAGGCCAGCCGCTCGCTCGTCTACCGCGCCGCCTCGGCGATGGACAATTCGGAGCCGTCGAACCGCCTCGCTTCCCTGGCGAAGTACCACGCCTCCCAGACTGCCAAGTTCTGCGCGGACAAGGCCGGCCAGATCTTCGGCGGTTACGGGCTGGCGCGAGAGTACCGGATCTCCTGGCTCAAGGCCTACGCCGACCACTTCTTCAACGGTGAGGGCAGCGCGAACGTCCAGCGGATCCTTATCGCCGAGGACGCGCTCGGGTACAAGGAGGCCGACCGGCACCACGGCCGGACCGGGCTGCGGGACGTGCGACGCGACGACGTAGCCCACGAGCTGCCCGCGCCGGTCGGTGGCTGATGGCCTGGCCACGGCCGGATGTGGACGCTGGGTGGTTCCGATGACCTTTTTCCCGTCACTGCCAGAGGGTGCGGGACCGCCGGCGGTCTTCGCGCAGTATCCGGAGATCTACCGGCCCTGGTCAGAGATGAGCGAGGCGCTCATGAACGGGCCCTCGTCGATCGACCGCGGCGAGCGTGAGCTCCTCCTGGCGTTCGCTGCGGGCGTCGTCGGTTGCGACTTCGTCGCGGTGGCGCATGCCGAGGTCGCGTACGCGTGGGGGATCGAGCACGGCCTGGTCGAGCGGCTTCTCGACGATCCGGACCTGGCAGCCGCAGGAGCGCGGCTGCAACCGGTGCTGCGTTACCTCCGCACTCTGATGCTCGCCCCGGACGCGCTCGACCAGAGCAGCGCCGACGCGGTGTTCGATCAGGGTTGGGACGAACAGGCGCTGCACGACGCGATCGCGATCGCCGGTCGGGCCGCTTTCATGCGGTGTCTGACGCAGGGACACGGCTTCGTCCCGCCCAGCCGGGAGGTCGCGGCGCGGCACGCCCGTCGCCGTGTCGAGCGCGGCTACGTGAATCTCTACTCCGTGTTCCGCCCCGGCACGTCCACGGTTGGCCCCGACGCCCGCTGAGGCCGTCCTACCAGCAATTCTTCCCGGTCGAGTTCTCGTCCGGTCACTTCGAGAGGTGAGATAACAATGGAGCCGCTCGCATCCGTCGTCGGCATCGGTGCGTTGCCGGTCGGCAAGCATAAGGACACGCTGGAACACGAGATGATGCTGCGCGCCCTCGTGGATGCGGTGACCGACGCCGGGATTAGCAAGAACGACATCGATGCGCTCTCGTTCTGCCTGCCACGGCCCTACGCCGAGCAGCGCTACTTCGGCACTTTCATGGCCGGCTATCTGGAGATCCCCGTCGACGACATCCTGCTCGAGGTGCTCGGCAACGGCATGACCGGAGGACTGGCTTTCGACATTGCGGTGGACCGTGTCGCCACTGGTAAGGCCAAGGTCGCGGTGGCGCTCGGGGTCAACCGCGAGTTGCATGTCCCGACCGGGGAGCACATGCACCTGTCGATGCGGGCCGTCGGCGATGTCGACTTCCACGTGCCCTTCGGCGTCACCCCCATCTCGTGGTATGCACTGAACGCTACGCGCTACATGCACGACTACGGCCTGACCCGCGAGCAGCTCGCCGCCATCCCGGTCAAGAACCGTCGCCACGCCTCGATGAACCCCATCGCACAGATGCGCGAGGAGATCACCGTGGAGGACGTCCTGGCGGCACGCCCGATCGTGCGCCCGCTGGGGCTGCTCGACGTCCCGCCCCGCTCCGACGGGGCCGTCGCGATCGTCGTCGCGAGGCCCGACATCGCCCGTTCGCTCGGCCGCTACGTCGACGTCGTCGGCCGCGGCTTCTACCACGAGGGCATCCACCAGGTCTCGAGCCGGCCCCGTGACCTTACGACGTTCGAGTCCGCGGAGATCGCCTCGGCGAAGGCGTACAAGTCCTGCGGGATCACCGCCGCCGACCTCGACTTCCTCGAGGTCTACGCACCGTGCTCGATCGTGGAGCTGATCCTGACCGAGTCGGTCGGGCTGTTCGAGCGGGGTACCGGTGGGATCGCGGCCGTCGACGGTCAGACCGCGATCGGCGGACGCGTGCCGGTCTCGCCGTCGGGAGGGCTGGCGAGCCGTGGACACCCGCCGCACGTGACCCCGCTCTACAACGTCTTCGAGGCGGTGCAGCAGTTGCGCGGCGAGGCCGGGCAGCGCCAGGTGGCGGGTGCGGGGATCGGCGCCGTGACCGCCGAACTCGGTGACTACAACGCGACGATGATGCACGTCCTGTCGGCCGGCGAGTGAGCGGAGACCAACGATGACCATGAGCGAACTCGCCTACCCGCCCCGCATCACTACGTTCACCGCGCCGTTCTGGGACGCCCTGCGCAGCGGGACGTTCACGACGACCCGGTGCAACCGGTGCGAGCACATCACCTTCCCGCCCAAGCCCGTCTGCCCGGACTGCTGGTCGGATGACGTGAGCTGGATCGAGCTGAGCGGGCGGGGCACCCTTCGCAGCTACACCGAGGTCGTCATCGCCCCGGCGATGTTCGCCCACGAAGCGCCGTACGTGCTGTGTCTCGTCGACCTCGACGAGGGTGTCCGCTGCGTGAGCCGTGTCCTGGCGTCCTGGGACGACCTGCGGCCTGACATGCGGGTTCGGGTCACCATGCGCGAGGCCGAGCCGGCCCATCTTTTCGAATTCGTTCTCGACGGTGAGGAAGTGACCCCATGACCGCGACGGAGCACGCACCTACCCGGACCGCCGAGAAGGGGGTGCTGCACGGCCTCAAGGTCGTGGAGCTGACTCATCTGATCGCCGGGCCCTACTGCGGCATGTTGCTAGCCGACGAGGGCGCCGAGGTGATCAAGATCGAGCCGCCGATCGGCGAGCAGAGCCGTGCCCGCGAGCCCATCCGGTCCAGCGACCAGGGGACCGTCTCCGGTTACTACGGCTCGCTGAACCGCCGCAAGAAGAGCGTCGTGCTGGACCTCAAAACCTCCGCCGGGACCCAGGTGTTCGAGCGGGTACTGGCCGAGGCCGACGTGTTCGTCACGAACATGCGGGCGCAGGCGCTGGGGCGACTCGGCATCCACCCGGTCGCGCTGCGCGAGCGGTTCCCCTCGCTGATCATCGCCAACATCTCCGGCTTCGGGCTGTTCGACTCCGGGCCCGACGAGGACCGTGCGGGCCTGGCCATGGTGGCCGAGGCGCTGTCCGGGTCGACCGGGCTGACCCGGGACCGCAGCGGCTCGCCGGTGTGGTGCGGCTTCGCCCTCGGTGACGTCGCGGCGGCGATGACGGCGCACTCCTCGATCCTGCTGGCGCTGCGGCGCAGGGACGAGACCGGGGAGGGCCGGCTCATCGACCTGGCGCTGCCCGAGTGCACGCTACCGTTCATGACGGTGGCGTTGGCCAGGATCCAGTCGGCCGACCAGGAGGCCACTGAGGCCGCCGGGTCGAACAATTTCCACGGCGTCCCGTACGGGGTCTTCCCGGCCCGCGACGGGTACTTCAACATCGGTGTCAACCGCGACGAGTTGTGGGTCCGGCTCTGCCGTGCCATGGGGCGCCCCGAGCTCGGGCGCGACGAGCGGTACGCCACCTACCTGGAGCGGGCCCGCCGCAAGCACGAGGTCCACGAGCTGGTCGAGTCCTGGAGCCGCGAGTTGGGCCGCGACGAGGCCGTCGAGCTGATCACCAAGGCCGACGTCCCGGTGGCGCCCGTGCTCTCGATGCCCGAGGTGTTCGAGCTGGAGCACTTCCACCGGCGTGGGATCTACATCGAGGTCGACGACGGCATCGGCGGCACGTTCGTGCAGCCGACCGACCCGACCGGGTTCGCGGTGACCGAACCGGCCCGCATCTCGCGTCTGGGAGAGGACCGCGACGGGGTGCTGCGCGAGCGCTTCGGCCTCTCCGCGGACGAGGTGCAGGAGCTGGCCCGCAACGGCGCCTTCGGACCCATCGAGGCGTCCGAGGAAAAGCGCCCGGCGACGGGCGGGGTGTGAGCGATGCTGCGCCCGTCCCTGTACTTCGAGGACTTCGAGGTCGGTCAGCAGTTCGTGACGCCCGCACGCACCATCGGTGAGGCGGAGATCGCGACGTTCGCGGGCCTGTCCGGAGATTTCAATCCGATCCACACCGACGCCGCGTTCGCCTCGAACACCCCGTTCGGGCAGCGTCTCGCGCACGGTCTGCTCGGGCTCAGCGTGATGACGGGCCTGTCGAACCGTCTCGGGCTGTGGGAGTCGTGCACCGTGGCCCTGCTCGGGATCGAGGAGTGGCGGTTCATCCAGCCGATCTTCGCGGGTGACACCGTGCACGCGACGATTGAGATCACCGAGACCCGCGCGACGCGGGACGGCCTCCGTGGAGTGATCGGCCGGCGGTACTCGCTGGTGAACCAGCGGGACGCGACCGTCCAGCAAGGGTCCCTCCCGTTGATGGTGACGCGGCGCCCCTGATCGGGTGGCGTCGCACGAGATGCTTGGGAGACGGCGACATCGTGGTTGCTGACCAGTCGACCCCGCGTGGGGACCGCGACATCCTGACCGCCGGCGACAACCGGATCCTGCGTGGGGCGGTGGACATGCACGTCCACGGCTACCCCGATGCCGATCCGCAGTGGCGCGCTCGCCTCGACGACCGGGAGCTCTGCCGGATCGCTCGCGACTGCGGCATGCGCGGGCTGGTACTGAAATCGCACTTCTGGCCGACGATGGATCGAGCTCGAATCCTGACCGAGCAGCTGGCCGATCCGGACTTCACGGTGTTCTCGTCGATCACGCTGAACCCGCTGGTCGGAGGGCTGCAGCCGTCGACGGTCGAGGCGGCCGCTCGCCATGGGGCTCGTGTCGTCTACCTGCCGACCTGGGGATCGGTGAACGACTCGCGGCACCCGGGCCTGGTTCGCAGGGAGATCGTCGATCCGCTGTACCCTCGGTTGCGGGCGGACCTGGAGCACTCCGCGGTGTCCGTCCTCGACGGCAACGCGGTTCTGCGGCCTGAAGCCCGGGAGATACTCGTGATCGCCGCCGAACTCGGGCTCGTGGTGTCCACCGGCCACCTGGCGGTCGCCGAGAGCCTCGCCCTCGCCCGCGAGTCCGCGTCCATTGGGTTCGATCGACTCGTGTTCGGCCACCCGTTCTCCCCCTCCATCGAGGCAGACCTGGACGTCATCAAGGAGATGGCGGACCTGGGCGCGACGATCGAGATGACAGCGATCCACACCCTCCTGCCCCGGTCGCCGGTCGATCTGGTCCGCATCCACGAAGCGGTCGTCGCGGTCGGTGCCGAGAACGTTGTCCTCAGCTCGGACGTCTACCTGGACTGGATGCCACCGCATGTGGAGATGCTGCGCCTGTTCTGTGGGCAGCTGCGGCAGTTCGGTCTCGGGGACGACGCACTGCGCACGATGCTCGTCGACAAACCCCGTGCCCTGCTGGGAGTCCCACCCCCACAGCTCGCCGGACCCAAGGACCGGCCGTACCCCGAGGAGCTCGCATGACAAGAGACAACAGTCCGGCGCCTGCACACGTCGCGCCGGCCCCGTCTGCAGGACCTGACCCCGAGCCGTCGGGCCGGATGAGGCGGCGGGTGGCCTTCGCCAGTTTCAGCGGCACGCTCGTCGAGTTTTATGACTTCCAGATCTATGCCATCGCGGCCGCGCTGGTGTTCCCGCACGTGCTGTTCCCGGGGCTGGGAACCGCGGCCGGGACCCTCGCTTCGGTCGCGACGTTCGGCGTGGCCTTCCTCGCACGTCCCATCGGCAGCATTGTGTTCGGACACTTCGGCGACCGCCTCGGTCGCAAGCGGATGCTGGTGATCACCCTCCTCATGATGGGGACCGCAACTGTCCTGATCGGACTCATGCCCGGGGCCGACCAGATCGGAGTGGCGGCTCCTGTCATCGTGACCCTGCTGCGGGTAGTCCAGGGCTTCGCGGCGGGAGGTGAATGGGCGGGTGCAGCCCTGTTCGCTGGGGAGTACGCCCCGCCTGCCCGGCGCGGCTTCTGGACCATGTTCCCCCAGCTCGGTAACCACGCTGCGATCGTGCTCGTCAACCTCACGTTCCTGAGCACGGCGCTGTTCATGTCGACCGAGGCATTCCTGAGCTGGGGCTGGCGGTTGCCGTTCCTCGGGAGCGCGGTGCTGGTCGGCATCGGCCTGTTCGTCCGGCTGACAATCGCCGAGACGCCCGTGTTCCGGAAGGCCGGCGTGACCGAAGCCCGGGCACGACTGCCGTTCGTCGAGGCGTTCCGTGCGCAGACACGGGAGATCCTGCTGGTGGCGGGTTCGGTGTTGACGACCTACGTCTTCTACTACCTGTGGACGGTGTACCTGGCCGGCTACGCCGTGAACGAACTCGGGAAGACCCGGATCTTCGTCCTGACCGTGGGGCTCACTGGTGGACTGGTCATGGCCGCCGCCACTATCGTCAGCGCCACCCTCTCCGACCGGGTCGGTCGTCGGGTGCTCATCGCGGCCGCCAACGCGTTCGCTGTGGTGTGGGCGCTGGTGACCTTCCCGCTGTTGGCCACCGGAACGACTGGCGCACTCGTCACCGTCATGCTCGGGATGGCGCTCATCGTCGGATTCCAGTTCGGACCGCTGGGTGCCTTCGTCATGGAGATGTTCGCGACCCGGTATCGGTACACGGCGTCGGGTGTCGCAGCCGGGATCCCGACCATCGTAGGCGGCACCGTGGTACCGCTGCTCTCGCCGGTCATCGTCTCGCACTTCGGCGGGATCGGGCTCGGCATATTCGTCGCGGCCCTGAGCGGCGCCGCCACGATGTGCGCTCTCTCGTTGCCCGAGACCCGCAACTCCGATCTGGACGTCGCCGGCCGCCGAGCCTGAGACGATCCGTTCGATCCGTGTCCAGGAGGAGTTCGTCGGGCGGTGGCCGCACCGGCCCCCGTCCGACGAACCTCCTCTTCGGACGGACTTCAGCGCGCGGGCAATAATCGGGTCGGGGACAGGCTGCGGGCGGCGAGGGTTGACACGAGCAGCAGGGCTCCGAGGCCGGCGATCAGCCATCCCAGTCGTCCGAACCCTGCGTCGGTCATCGTCGGGCCGGAGACTATCTCCAACGCGACCGCCGCGAAGTTCGCGCCGATGTACTGGGTCGTCCGGTAGAGGCCCATCGCTGTTCCGATGTCGTCGTCCGGCGTGGCCAGATCGACCACCGTCTGGTTGCCGATGTTGTTGAAACCGTTCGGGATGCCGGCGACGACCGCCACCAGCAGGATGAGCTCCGGGATCCCGGACGCGGCCGCGACCGCGATGATGCCGCCGCCGACGGCCAACGCCGATGTGCCCCACAGCAACGAGCGGCGCGGGCCTGCCACCCTGCAGGTCCTGGTTGCCAGCAGGACGCAGAAGACGCCGACCGCGGCCAGAGGGAACATCATCATTCCCGCCTCGGCGGGAGTGAGGCCACGTGCGGACTGCAGCCATTGCGGGAAGCCGAAGTAGACGGCGTAGAAGGCCGTCCAGGTCAGCACCGTCCTGGCCAGTGTTCCGGAGAGCGCGCGGTTGCGCAGGAGTGTCGACACGTTCAGGAACGGCGACCGGGCGTGCCGTTCCCGGACCACGAAAAGCGCCAGCGCGACCGCGAAGATCGCGAGCAGCCACCACCGGGGGTGCTCCACGACCGAGAGCAGGAAGACCATCAGGGAGACGACCCACGCCAGGAACAGCCCGACTCCCGGCAGATCGAGGGCGGGGAGTAGCTCCCGCCGGGTGGCCGTCACGGGATCGTCCCGGTCCACGCACGTCCACACCATCGCCGCGCAGGCGATGACAACCGGGACGTTGACCCACATCACCGCCCGCCAGCCGAGCAGGCCCACCAGGAGGCCGCCCACCGTCGGGCCGAAGGCGACCGTCACCTGCCCGCCGATGGCGAGGAGGCTCAATACCCCCCTGGTGCGCACGTTGTGCCGGCGGGCGTAGCGCCGGATCAGTGCCACTGCGTTTGGGTACTGGGCCGCCGTGCCGAGGCCGACGACGACGCGCGACAAGACCACCCACACGAGGTCAGGCGCGGCGAGCCCGATGAACGAACCGGCGAGGATCAGCCACAGGCCGGCGAGGTAGATCCGCCGTGCACCGAGCAGGGCCCCGAGCCGGCCGGACACCGGGGCCGCCACCGCCGTCGCGATGTACATCGCGGACAGTACCCACGGCATCAGGTCCGACGGACCGAAGTTGGCCGTCAGGCTCACGACCGCCAGTGCGATCATGGAGGAGTTCAGCGGTTGCAGGACGTTTCCGGAGACGATGGCTCCGCCCGTACTCCACCGCATGCGCTCGGTCGGCAGCGGCTCCGCGGTGGCGGTCACGTGAGACCGTTCTCGGTGTCGTCCGGTGCCGCCGCCCTGTCGGAGAGTTCCCGGAGAATCCGGCCCGCGATGTAGAGCAGCTCCCGTTCGGCCTCGGTGCAGTGGTGGGCGAGCGCGGACTCGAGCCACTCGTTCCGCGCCGCACGGTCGCTGACGAGCGTGCTGCGGCCGTCATCGGTGATCTCGATCAGTACCGCGCGGGCGTCGTCGGGATCCGGACGGCGCGAGACCATGCCGGTCGCCTCGAGCGCCTTGATGGTCTTGGCCACCGACTGCGGGGCGACCCGCTCCCGGTCGGACAGATCCCGAGCAGTCATCGCCCCGTCGATGTCCAGGTGTCCCAGCACCTGCAGTTGCGACGCCGTCAGGCCGCGACTCCGCCGGTGGGACCGGATGTTGCGAGCGAACAAGCCCAGGTCCCGCCGTAACTGGTCGACCCGTGCATCCACAGCCTCTCACCTCACTCGAATAGACAGCCTGTCTGTCATTTTAGCAGTGTCGATGAGCGATTAAGTAGCAGGATTGCGTGACCAAACCGACAGTGAGGCTGTCTAATGTGCGGCGGCCTTCATGCGGTGGCGTCTGGTTCCTGGTCGAGCGTGATGATCTGGCGCAGGACGTCGCCGCGGTGCAGAGCGTCCATTCCCTCGTTGATCTGGTCCAGCCCGATGTGGCCGGAGATGAGCCGGTCGAGCGGCAGGTCACCGGCCTGGAACATCCGGGCGTAGGCCTGGATGTCGGCCCGTGGTACCCCGGATCCGACGTAGGAGCCGATCAGTGAGCGCCCTTCGGTGACCAGGCTCAGGGGGGACACCGACAGGTTGGCCCCGGCGGCGGGAAGGCCGACGGTTACCGTCCGTCCGCCCGGTCCGGTGAGCGCGATGGCGGTCTCCAGGGCGGCGCGGTTGCCAACGCACTCGACGACGAGGTCGTACCGGGTGCCGGCCATCGTGGCCTCGTCTGGTGTGGCGACGGCGGTCGCCCCGAAGCCGGGGGCCATTGCGAGCTTGTCCTGCAGCATGTCGACGGCGAGGATCGCGGCGGGCGAGCGGCCGGCCGCGACGAGCATGGCGGCGAAGCCGACGCCTCCCAGTCCGACGATCGCTACGGTCTGGCCGGGCAGTAGCCGCCCGGCGTTCGACACGGCTCCGCCGCCGGTGAGTACGGCGCATCCGAGGACGGCGGCGACGTCGGCCGGGACTGACCGCGGGACGACGACCAGCGCGGAGGCGTCGACGACGGTGCGAGTCGCGAATGCGGACACGCCGGCGTTGTGGTGCACCGGTGTCGCGTCGTCGCGGCGGAATCGCAGCCCGCCGCGGAGCAGCTCACCTCGCTTGTTGGCCCGGGTGCCGTTGCCGCACACCGACCATCCCGGCCCGGTGCATTGTAGGCACGTGCCGCAGCGGGGGAGGAAGGTCGTCACGACCCGGTCCCCGACCCGGATCCCGTGCGTGTCGGGTCCGCACCGCACGACGGTCCCGCTGCCCTCGTGTCCCAGCACCATGGGCAGGACCGCGGCACGCGTGCCGTTGACGCGGGAGAGGTCCGAGTGGCAGATGCCTGCCGCCTCCATGCGGACCTCGACCTCGCCGGCGCCCGGGGCGTCCAGCTCCAAGGTCTCGATGGACAGGGGCCGTTCGGTCGCGAACGGCCCGCCTGTGGTCCGCCGTAGAACTGCGGCACGGGCTCGGCTCATCGGTGATGTCCCTCCTTGGCCCGCGATGGTGGCACCGTCGGCCAGTCATTGACGATAAGCTTAATGTACGACATTATGTCGCCGTGACGCCAGTAGACAGCGAGGTGAGGACGGAGCGGCGCGGTTCCGTCCTGGTGGTAACGATCGATCGGCTACGGGCGCACAACGCGCTCAACGGCGCGGTCATTAGCGGACTGGTCGACGCGATTGGGTCGGCGGCCGGTGATCCCGCGATCGCGGCCGTGGTGGTGACAGGTGCGGGCACGAAGGCGTTCTGTGCTGGAGCGGACCTGTCCGAGTTGGCCGGACTGGACATCGACGGGGCCCGCGAGACGATGCGCCGCGGACAGCTGGCGTTCCGCGCCGTTGAGACGAGTGAGGTCCCCGTCATCGCCGCGGTCAACGGCCTGGCGCTTGGCGGCGGGTTCGAGCTGGTGCTCGCGTCGACGTTCGCGGTCACCTCCGAACGGGCGTCGTTCGGCCTGCCCGAGACCTCGCTCGGCCTGATTCCGGGCTACGGCGGGACCCAACGCCTTCCCCGGCGCATCGGCACAGCAGCGGCCGCGCACCTCATGCTCACCGGAGCTCGGATGGACGCGACCCGGGCCTACGAGCTGGGGCTGACACCGCTGCCGCCCGTTCCGCCCGACGATGTCGTCACTGCCGCTGTGGATCTCGGCGACCGGATCGCCGCGCAGGGACCGGAGGCGGTCCGTGCCGTCCTGAGCGCTCTCGGGCACGCCCGCGACGTCGGTGTCGAATCCGGGCTGGCGGTCGAGTCCGGACTCGCTGCGATGGCGGTGGCCGGGGCCGAGTCCACCGAAGGGGTCCGGGCCTTCCTCGAGAAGAGGCGCCCGGACTTCCCACCGCGCCGTGCCCGATCACAGGAGGATGCGTGATCAGTATTGACCCGCTCGAGGCCGCACCGAAGACCTATCTCTCGGTGCACGACGTGCTCGACGAGCCGGCCGCCGACGCGCTGCTGACCGACCGCGAGCGTGAGGTGCGCGCGACGGCCCGCGCGGTGGTCGCCGAGTCCGTGGCTCCGCGCGCCGAGCACGCTGACCGCACGCACGGGTTCGTGGCCGAGAGCGTGCGGGCGCTGGCCGACGCGCAGCTGATGGGCCTGGTCTTTCCGCCCGCGCTCGGCGGCACGGGGGACACCAACGTGGCCTACGCCGTGGCCATGGAGGAGATCACGGCCGGGTGCGCCGCGACCAGCCTGGTGTTCATGACTCAGATGCATACGGCGTTCCCGATCATGCTGGCGGGCGGCGACGCGCTCGCGCGGAGGTACGTGCCCGGCCTGCTGGACGGATCACGATGGGGGTCGCTCGGGATCACCGAGCCCAACGCCGGCAGCGACGTGGCGAGCATGCGGACGGTCGCGACGGAGTCAGCCGGCGGCTTCCGGCTCAGCGGCAGCAAGACCTTCATCACCACTGGCGACCGGGCCGACGTGATCGTGTGCTTCGCTGTCACCGACAGGTCCCGGGGCCGGAAGGGGATCTCGGCCTTCGTGGTCGAGGGGGACTGGGACGGTGTCCGGCGCGGAACGCCGTTCGACAAGATGGGGATGCACGGGTCCTCGACTGCGGAGCTGTTCTTCGACGACGTCGCCGTCCCGGCCGGCAACCTCCTCGGCGGTGCGGGCGAGGGATGGTCGGTCGTCATGCGCTCGGTGGTGAAGTCGAGGATCAGCGCCGCCGCGCAGGGCGTCGGGCTGGCGCGCGCCGCGTACGCCCGCACCCTGTACGCGCTGACTCGGCGGCACGGCGCGCGCCTGCCCGACGAGCAGACGTTCGCCCTCGCCACGCTGCGCGGGCGCATCCTGCAGGGCCGGCTGCTGCTACTCGCAGTGGCCCGTCGCGCCGACGAGGACTCCGAGGTCGCGCCCGGCCAGATTGGGATGATGAAGCAGTCCTGCACCGATCTCGGCTGGGAGACCGCCGTCGAGTGCACGCGGCTCCTCGGACCGCTCGGCGATCTTGAGTCGGTCGGTGTCGAGCGGTGCCTGCGCGACGCGAAGGTCACCCAGATCTACGACGGCACCAACGAGGTGCAACGACTGTTGATCGGACGCGAGACGAGCCGGTCGGTGGAGGCGTTCTCATGACGTACTTGCACGGCAAGGTGGCGATCGTGACCGGCGCCGGACGTGGACTCGGCCGGGCGATGGCGCACGCGCTGGTCGAGGCCGGCGCGGCGGTGACGGTGGCGGCACGTACCGGCGAGGAACTGGACTCTTTCGTCGAGGAGGCGAAGGCATGCGGTGGGCGCGCGCTCGCCTGTCGGACCGATATCACCGACGAGGACTCGGTCGCCCGGATGGTGGAGGCGACCGTCGAGACCTTCGGGCGGGTCGACGTGCTCGTCAACAACGGGGGGATCGTCGCGTCGACGCCGCTGGCCGAGCAGAGCGCGCAGGAGTGGGACCGGGTCGTCGCGACGAACCTGCGCGGCGTGTTCTTGTGCACCCGCGCGGTCTCCCGGCATCTGCTGGCCCAGCGGTCGGGGAAGGTCGTCAACATCGCGTCCAACTTCGCCCTGCAGGGCGTCCCGAACCACGCCGCCTACTCCGCGTCCAAGGCCGGGGTGATCGCGTTCACCCGCTCGATGGCGATGGAATGGGCGCGGGACGGGATCCAGGTCAACGCGATCGCACCGGGCTACTTCGCCACCGACCTCAACGCGGAGATGCGCAAGGACGAGGAGCTGACCTCGAAGGTCGTGCGATCGATTCCGCTCAAACGGATGGGGCATCCCGACGAGCTGCGGCCGTGGCTGCTGCTGCTCGCCGGTCCCGCCTCCGACTTCGTGACCGGTGAGGTCGTCGTCCTCGACGGCGGCCAGTCGGTGCGCTAGCTGGCAAGGAGCCTCTGATGAACACCACCTCCCACACCGTCGCCGTCCTCGGCGCGGGCACGATGGGGTCGGGCATCGCCTGCGTAATGGCGCGCGCCGGCCACCGCACACTGCTGTTCGACGTCGACGAAACGAACCTCGGCCGGGGTCTGGACACAGTCCGCGGGTTCTTCGACAATGGCGTCCGTAAGGGCAAGATCGACGCCGCGCAGGCCGACAGCGCGGTCGCGAACCTCAGCGGCACGACCGACCTCGGCGACCTCGCCCCCGCCGACGTGGTGGTCGAGGCGATCTTCGAGGACCTCGACCTGAAGAAGGAGACCTTCGGCAGGCTCGACGGGATCGTCTCCGAGCGCACGCTGTTCCACACCAACACCTCGACGCTGTCGGTCACCGGCATCGCGTCCGGGAGCCGGCTGCCGGGACGGGTCGTGGGTACGCACTACTGCAACCCGGCCCCGCTGATGAAGCTGGTGGAGGTCGCGGACGGCCGGCATACCGAGGGATGGGCGCACGACGCGACCCTGGAGTTCCTCGACACACTCGGCAAGACCTCGGTCGTCACCAAGGACCGTCCCGGCTTCATCGTGAACCGGTTCCTGATCCCGTGGGAGAACAGCTGCATCGACGCGCTGGAGTCCGGAGTCGGCACCAAGGAGTCGATCGACGCCGCGGTCCGCGGTGCGCTCGGACACCCGATGGGGCCGTTCCGGTTGCTGGACATCGTCGGGATGGACATCCACAAGCAGGTCGCGATGCGCCTCTACGAGCAGCTGCGCGAGCCGCGGTTCTTCCCGCCGCCGATGGTCGAGCGCATGGTCGCCGCGGGCGACCTCGGTCGCAAGACCGGTCGCGGGTTCTACGAGTACGACGACAACCGGCTGTTCGGATCGTGAGAGGAGCGCAGGGAGCTGTGTCGGATATCGATCACGTGGCGGTGCTGGGACTCGGGCCCGTCGGAGTGGAGTTCGTGGAGGCGGCGACCCGGGCGGGCCGTACCGTCACCGTCGTCGAGACCGACGGCGAGCAGCTGCGGCGCGGGCTCGAGGCCCTCGCCGATTCGATGGCCGCCGCGGTGTCCGCGGGTGCGCTCACCGAGCAGGCGCGCAGTGAGGCTCTCGACCGGGTCGTGAGCTCGACTGAGCCCAGTGAGCTCGGCAAGGCCACGCTGGTCCTGGAGGCGGTCGCGGCGGGCGGCGATGCGAAGCGGGCGGCTCTGCGTGAGGCGGCCGCCGTCGTGGGTGCCGACGTCGCGATCATCACGGTGACCTCCGGGCAGTCGGTGACCGAGCTGGCCGCCGCGGTGCCCGACCCGGCGCGCGTCGTGGGGCTGCACGTCCCGAGCACGGGATCGTCGTCGCGGATTGTCGAGGTCGTCCGCGGCCTGGCCTCCGGCGACGCGGTCGTCGGCGCGGCCGCCGATTTCGTCGGCTCGGTGGAGCGGGAGCCCGTCGTCGTCGATGACCGCCCCGGTTTCCTCGTCGACAGCATGCTGCTGCCCTATCTCAACGACGTCGTGCAGGCCTACGACGACGAGCTCGCCTCCGCGGAGGACATCGACGTCGCGATCCGACTCGGTCTCGGCCACCCGGTCGGGCCACTGGAGATGCTCGACCGGATTGGCCTGGACACTCATCGGGACACCACTGCACTGGTCCACGAGGCCACCGGCGACGCCCGGTTCGCCCCGCCGCCGTTGGTGAACCGGATGGTCGCGGCCGGTCGGCTCGGCGACAAGAACGGCCGGGGTTTCCGGTCGACAGAGGAGACGGCATGAGCTACGACGACGTCACGACGACCCGGGACGGGGCGGTCCTGACCATCACGATCGACCGGCCCGAGGCGGGCAACAAGTTCCGCCACCAGACCTGCCTTGAGCTCTTCGACGCACTGCAGCGGTTCCGGCTCGATCCCGAGCTGCGGGCCGCGGTGCTGACCGGAACCGGCGACAAGTTCTTCTGCATCGGTGGCGAGCACGACCCCGTGACCTCGCTCGACCAGTCGCAGGTCCTGCCGATCATCGACGTCTACCAGGCCATCGACACTATCCCCAAGCCGGTGATCGCCGCGGTGAACGGCTTCGCCGTGGGCGGCGGTAACGTCCTGCACAACGTGTGCGACCTCAGCATCGCCGCGGAGAACGCGGTCTTCCGGCAGGTTGGACCGATGGTGGGCAGCTTCGACGCCGGATACGGGACCTGGTACCTCGAGGACACCATTGGGCGCAAGCGCGCCAAGGAGATGTGGTACCTCAACAACAAGTACGGCGCGACCGAGGCTCTCGCCATGGGGCTGGTCAACGAGGTGGTCCCGACGGGGGAGGCGGTGACGCGTGCAGCCGAGGTGGCACGGACAATCTGCTCGCGCAGCCCGATGGCCGTCGGCGCGTTGAAAGGTGCGTTCTCCGCCCGGCACAACGGGGTCTCTGGCCAGGCCCGGATGGCCCACGACCAGCAGCTCTCGCTGTACCTGCGGACCGCGGAGGCGCACGAGCTCTCCGAGTCGTTCGGGGAGCGTCGGGACTCCAAGCCCGAGAGGTTCTGGCAGTGACTTGGCGGGGCCCCGTCCTCGACGACGACCAGCGGGACGTGCTCGCCCTGCTCGACGACCTGCTCGGCGGGCGTGAGCCGCTCGACGACCGGGACACCGAAACCGTGGCCGGGGCCCGGGCCGAACTCGCCGACCTGGGCCTGTGGACGGTCGGTGTCCCGGAGGCGCTGGGCGGCGGTGGCGCCACCCTGCCCGTGCATCTGCTGGTCCTGGAGCGCCTGGGCCGGATCTGGCCCGCACTAGGGTGGGCGTCCGCCCAGGCGCACGCCGCCGTCGAGGTTCTTGGCACGGACGAACGGTTCGCCGATCTCGTGGCCGGTGTGCACGCGGGAACCGCGGCCGTCGCCGTCGTGGAGTTCTCCGGCGACCACGTCGACCTGCAGGTCGACGGGTCGACTGTGACCGGTGTCATCGAACGGGTCGACCCGGCAGGCGCCGATCCCGTTGTCCTCGTTCTCGACGAGGACAACATGCTCGTCCTGCCAGCCGGTGGTGCGGTGGAGCCGGTCCGGCGGACGGGCCTCGGCGGCGCACGGACCTGCCGCATGACGGTGGACACCGATCGCGCGATCCGCGTGCCGGGTGCCCCGCACGGTGCCCGGGCGCGCCTGGCGCTGGGCGCCGCGGCCACGGCCGCCGGACTGGCCGGGGCGGCCGCCGACGGCGCGCTCACCTACGCGGGGGAACGGCAGCAGTTCGGCGGGCCGCTGACGGCCCTGCCGACCGTACGGGCGGCGTTGCACGAGCAGGTGCGGGCCTCGACCGCGGCTCTGGCGACCGTGCTGGGCGCGGATCCGCGCGATCCGGTCCAGACCGCGTCCTCCCTGATGGGGGCCTGCGACACGGCCGTCGTCGTCGCGGGTCTCGCCGTTCAGTCGCACGGCGGGTACGGGTACCTCAGCGAGTACCCGGCCGAGCGGCTGCTGCGCGACGCGGTGTCGTTGCGAGCAGCTGTGGGCTCCACCGGAGTCGCGCGAGCGACCGCCCTGGCGCTCGTGGCGAGCGGCTGAGACGTGTGAGCCACGACGGTCACCGGTCCGCTGCCTCGGCCACATCTCGCCTCCGGTGATCGTCGAGGCGGAGGAATACGGGTGCTGACTGGCTGGCTCGCGCGCTCGGCCGCTCCTGATTCTCCCGGGCGGACGCGGGAGGGGACCGCGTTCACGCCCTCATCGCGGCGCTGTGTCGGTAGTCGTCCCGCTGTCGGGTTGCGGAGTGCGTGCGTACGTACGTCCGGCGATCTGCCGCGCCACCAGACAGGCCGATTGACTCATGGGCGACAACAAGACGTGCAGGAGGCCCCGAGCGCCCGCACCGGTGGGAGAGCGTGGCAAGAGCTGCGCCGGCGCTGCCCGGCAACTGACTTCGTCTATGCGCCCGGACCTGCTGCTTCACACCGTGACGATGACGCTTTCGGACGGTTCGGGTAATGGTTTCGGTGCGGGGCTTGTCGCGGCCGATGACGAACCCAGTGGTCTTGTCGAGCTCTGTCAGGGTGTATCTGAGTCTGCCTGGTGCGTAAGCATGCCTGTGGATGGGGGCCGCAGGTAGGGCTTGCGCCGGACGTGGTGGGACACCTCGCAGCGGCTACTGCAAGACCTGATCTCGTTCATCGGGCCACCATTGCGGCCGGGCCGGCGTCGGCAGCAATGGGCTAGACTGTTGCGCGACAGGCACCTCGCCAGTCGAGGTTGCGGTAGACAGCGGTCACACCCACCGCTGCCGGTTCATGTCCGCCCGCATGGTCAGTCGACCCAACCGAGGGAATCCTCGGAGTGGGAGGTGCTGGCCCGGTATTCCACTCCGATCCAATCGTCGTATCCGGCGGCGGCCAGCGTGTCCACGCATTCCGCCAGTGGCAGTGCTCCGGAGCTGGGCTCCGCCCGGCCGGGGTCGTCGGCGATCTGGACGTGCCCGGTTACAGGACCGTGCTGTCGGGCCAGCACGATCAGATCGTCTTCGTTGTGTCCGAGGTGGAACGTGTCGAACAGCAGTGCCGCATTCGATCCCCGATCGATATCTGCTACCAGGCTGGCGGCATCCTGCGCTGTCTCCAGCGGGTAATCGCCGTTGAGCTCCCGCGCGAGGGGCTCCACCAGGACTTTACCCGCGCCTGAGACGGCGTCGACGGCCTCGCGGTAGACATCCACGATGGCGCGGTGTCTGTCCTCCGACCGTTCCTGCGGTGGGATGGCACCGTGCAGCAGGTTGAATTTGGCACAACCGGTGCGTTCACCGATCATTGCGACTCGAGCGATGTTGGCTCGGAGCTCGTCGTGGCGGTCGGGGTGAGAAACCATCCCGCGGTCGCCGGCTGCCATGTCTCCGGCCCAGAAGTTCAGTCCGGTCAGGCGGACACCGTTGACGTCCAATAGCGCCAGGAACTCGTCGACCTTCTCTTCGTCCGGGTCCGGTTCTCCGAAGGGCCACCATGTCTCGACCGCGGTGAACCCCGCGGCCCGGGCAGCCGTGAATCGCTGTGCGTAGGGCATCTCGGCGAACAGGATCGAGACATTGGCGCTCAGGGGCAGACCGCGGTATTGCAGTGTCATGTGTGTCCTTGCTCGGTGGCTGGGGAAGTGGGCGGACTCAGTAGCCGGCGGCGAGATCGACCACGTTTCGCAACGGTCGTCCAGTGACGAAGCGCTCGATGTTGTCGATCAGGATCAGCTCGCCGCGGCGGGTCGTCGCTTCCGTGGTGGCCCCGTTGTGGGGGGTTACCACGACGTTCGGCATGGCCCACAACGGGGAGTCCGCGGGTAAGGGTTCGGTCTCGAACGCGTCCAGCCCGGCTCCGGCCAGACGTCCGTCCTGCAGCCGTGCGACCAGTGCCTGCTCGTCGACGATGCCGCCCCGGGAGACGCACACGACATGGGCATGGCTGGGGAGCGCGTCGAGAATGGTCGTTCCGACGAGTCCCTGTGTCGCGGTCGTCGACGGTGCGGCTACGACGAGGAAGTCGGCTGTTGCGGCTTCGATCGCGAGCTGGTTGGCCCGGACGTTGCGCTCGACGCCCGGGATCTCCCGGCCGCCGGTACGGGTGATGGCTATGACTCGCATCTGGCAAGCAGCGGCCATCGCAGCGAGTGCCTGACCTGCAGCTCCCATCCCGACGATCACGACGGACCGTCCGGCGAGCTCGCCGTGTCGATAGCGGTCCCATCGCCGGTCGCGCTGCGCGCGCATCCATCGGGGGGCGTCGCGATCCAGCATCAGCATCAGCATCAGGGCGTGCTCGGCGAGCGGCACACCTCCGTTGCCGGCCGACGATGTGAGGGTCGCTCCGCTGGCGGCCATCTCCGCGGTGACCAGTTTGTCGACTCCCGCTGCTGCGGCGTGCACCCAGCGCAGCCTGGGCCAGGGGCGCGGGTCGAATGGCGATCGCACACCGACCAATGCCTCGACGTGCTCTGGTGCCTCGTCGATGGACTCGAGGTCGCGGTACACCTGCACGGTTGCCGCGTCGGCCGCGCTCCTGATGCGAGTGACGAGAGACGCGTCCGCCGTCAGGGCGACCAGCACGCCGCCGCCGTCGTCACCACGCTGTTGCGCGGGGCCGGAGCCACGACTTCGATCCGAGATAGTCATCTGAACACCCCTCAACTGGCATTTGACTGGCGGACCGGCGTCATAGACCGGCAGCACGCGTCGTCACGGCGCACACCCGAGCGGCGCGGGGTTGACAC
The DNA here is from genome assembly GCF_040645195.1 of Saccharomonospora sp. NPDC046836. Classification (NCBI taxonomy): domain Bacteria; kingdom Bacillati; phylum Actinomycetota; class Actinomycetes; order Pseudonocardiales; family Pseudonocardiaceae; genus Saccharomonospora; species Saccharomonospora sp. NPDC046836. The sequence goes on along the minus strand of NZ_JBEYXW010000032.1, from coordinate 4,125 downwards.
TCACGCAGGGCACTAGTGTATGACATTAGCTCAACTGTAGTTCGCATAAGGGCCGGGAGCGGTAGAGGTATGACGACGAGGCAAGGGACCGACTTCGGGCGCACGCAGCGACCGGACCACGGCTTTCTCGCGCGAGCACTCGACGAGCCACCACTCCGTCCCGGGGTGCCGATCGTCGACGCTCACACCCACCTGTGGATGCACAAGTCCGGGTATCGATACTTCGTCGAGGAGTACGCCGCCGATGTCGAGGCCTCCGGGCATGACATCGAGTCCGCCGTCTTCGTCGAGTGCGGAGCGATGTATCGGCGTTCCGGACCGGAGTGGTTGCGCAGCCTGGGGGAGACCGAGTTTGCGGTCGGGATGGCTGCGATCGCGGAGAGCGGCTGCTTCACCGACACGCGGGCTGCCGCGGCCATTGTGGGCAACGTCGACCTGACGCGTGGAGCGGCCGCCGGTGAGGTTCTCGACGCCCATCTGGAACTCGCCAACGGCAGGTTCAGGGGGGTCCGACACCGTGCCAAGTGGGATCCCGACCCCGCGGTGAAGGGAGCGGTGAGCGCCGACCGTCCCGGGCTCTACCTGGAGCCCGCTCTGCAGCGTGGGCTGGTGGAGGTCGCTGCTCGCGGACTCGTGTTCCAGGCCAGCATCTTTCACCCTCAGATCTCCGACGTGGTCGAACTCGCGCGGGCGGTCCCCGAGGCGCAGATCGTCGTGATCCACACAGCGAGTCCGGTCACACGTTCCAGTTATGCCGATCGGTTGGCGGAGGTGCACAGAGACTTCGTCGCCGGCCTGCAGCGCCTGGCCGCCTGCCCGAACGTCACGATCAAACTGGGCGGCTTGCTGATGTCGCTGGGAACCTTCGATTTCCAGCTTGCGGACCGGCCTCCGACCTCGTTCGAGCTGGTCGATCTGTGGCGGCCTTACCTCGAGCCATGCCTGGAATTGTTCGGGCCAGAACGGTGCATGGTCTCGTCCAACTTCCCAGTCGACAAGGCAGGGATCCCGTACCGCACGATCTGGAACATGTTCAGCCGTCTCACCGAAGGTTTCTCGCCCGAGGAGCGGCGCCAAGTTTTTGCGGGCACCGCGCAACGGGTGTACCGCATCGACGACCCGGTGCGTGTCGGGTCTCAGGTCACGACGCCCTGACAACCGGAGGATCAATGATGACAGACGGTGCTCGCCCCGCGACGGTTGGTTTTATCGGACTGGGGGCCATGGGCAGCGGCATGGCCGCGAACATCCTCCGGTCGGGGCAGCCGGTCGTCGGCTACGACATCGACGACGCTCGCATCCAACAGCTGCTCGAGCAGGGTGGACAGGTCGCAGAGGATCCAGCTGACGTTGCCGAACAGGCCGAGGTGGTGATCACAATGGTCGACACGACGGCGCAGACCGAGGACGTCGTCCTGGGCGAGCGTGGTGTCGCACGCGGTGCCCGGGCCGGCGATGTGCTGGTCTGCATGAGCACCATCGATCCCACTGCTGTCATTCGCATGCAGGAGCAGCTCGCGGGAGACGGGGTGCGCATGATCGACGCCCCCGTCTCGGGCATGATCAAGGGCGCAACGGAGGGCACCCTGCGCGCGTTTGTCGGCGGTGACGCCGACGCACTGGACCGAGCTCGTACGGCGCTCGACGCGATGACCAGTGAGATTCTGCATGTCGGCCCCATCGGGCGCGGCGTCGTACTCAAGCTGATCAACAACATGCTGTACAAGATCAATTCAGTCGCTGCGATGGAAGGCATGGTCCTCGGCGTCAAGGCCGGCCTGGACCCAGCCATGATGCGCGACGTCATCGCTGCCTCGACTGGCGCCAGCGTGGCCTTCGACTACCGCGCACGCCGCATGATCGAACGCGACTTCGACGGTGTACGGCTCGACATCTCGTGCAAGGATCTCGAACTCGAGGGCGCCCTCGGACGTGCGTACTCAGTCCCGTTGTTCCTGCACGCCGCGTGCACCCAGGTCTATGAGATGGGGCGCGCTGCAGGGCTGGGGGACCAGGACGCGACCGCCATCGTGACCATTTACGAGCAGCTGACAGGGGTGTCGGTCGGTGACGTTCAGACCCCGGGCTCATGAGGGGCCGGCAACCAGTCTCATGACAGCGTGACAGCTTCGGCGGGGCGCGGGAGAGTTCGGCTCACACGGATTACGACGCCGTGCCCCGCCGGGTCCAACAGCAACGGATCGACCGACAGGTGCTGGGCGAGCTGCGCGTCTGCGGTCCGCCCGGAGCCTCGAGGCCGATGAGATCAAGCTCGCGCTGGTCCTGGCTCCTGTGGTGGTGTGACCAGTCCTGGAGTGGTTTGTCATAGGCCACGGCGGAACCTTCGGCTCGAGACTGGTCATGGCTCGACTCCGAATGCAGACAACCGATCTGTGCGACTGGTAACAGATTTCGTCGCGACGCCTCCGGTTGAATCGTGAGTACCTCCGACGAAGGCTTGCGCAGACTCGGCCACGTCGAGACCTGTAGCCGGCATGGTGGGTTCGGTCGGAACACAAGCCGAAGCGCGGCTCCCGTGGCGTTGGCCCCATCGTCCGGCAGCCATGCGCCTGGTATGAGGAACAACGTTGCTTCCATGTCGACCAGGGCGTAGAGCGTGATCGGTCACGACCACCGGTACCGAGGCGACGGCGCTTTCCACATGCACTGACGGCGAGCGGAGCGTCTCGGCGTCTGGGACACGAGCGACCGCGGAGACAATGATGGCCCGAGACGGAAGGCTGTCTCTGCCCGCTTCACGCAGTGACAAGAGCGAAAGACCCCGGCTCTCAGGGACCGCGGCGTCATCTCATACGCACTGCCTGATGTACAAGCAAGAAAGCAGCTCCGGTTCGCGCAGACGACATTGTTGTCGACACCGGTCCGAATGGTGACCCGTCTGTTCCGGGTGAGCGGTGACTCACCCGGTTGGCTGTTGGTTTTTAGTCCACCAGTGCGATCACTTCATGAACACCCATCTGCGGTACATCGATGACAACGGCATCCTCGTCGTTCTCGACCGGTAGCTCCCGATTCGCAACCAGGGCACGAGCGGTCGAGATGGCCGCGCGGTGTCGGATCCGTATACGTAACGGTCCGACCGGCAAAGGTTCGTCGTGGGTGCCGGGTACAGGACTCGTGGTCCCGATGCTGACCAGATGCAGGACCAGACCGCCCGGCGTGGTGTAAAGACGACAATCCACCAGGCCTGGCCCGGTCACATCGAGGGTTGGGTTCTCCCCGACAGCCCAGCGGACGATATTGGTGAGGAGACGAACGTGATCGGGCAGTCCTTCACGGCCGGCGAGCCGATCGATGTCGGCCGCCGAGTAGGCGATCCGAGCACCACCCACGGCTCGGCGAGCCACAAGTACAGGTTTGGTGGTCGGGCTTGGTCGCAACCAAGCCAACTCCGGGGGATACGCCGGGAACGGCTCGACATGCGTACCCACCACGGCCGCGCTAAACGCTTCCACACCTTCCAACCGGCCCCCCAGGGGGAGCAGGTCGGTGTCCTCGAACCCCGCCAGCAGCGCGGCGAGATCACCCGTATCGATGCCGTGCCCGACACCTCCCGTGCGGTCGATTCGCACGTAATCATGTCGACTGTAGTCGTCGATCTGGAACTGGAGCGGCGCCACGCTTCCGGATGCCATGCCGGTCGCTGCGATACCCAAAGTCGCGCCCAGCCGATGGGGGCCTCGCTCAAAGACGCCGTCGGCATCCTTGAGCGCCGTCGAGCCGGTCGCTACCAATGAGGTGCCGTTCTCCACCAGTTCAGCGACCGAGGCGCACTGCTCATCTGTCATGACTGCGATATCGGGCAAAACGATCGCCTGCACCGTCGGCGCAACGTCCCGTAGATCTTCGAGGTGCACCGGAACGTAGGTGATGCGGGCGCGGGTCAAGGCCGCCGTGACACCTCGATAGGGCGCCACGGCGGTGTTGTCCGGATCTTCACGGCCGTGGAAACGAGTGTTCTGTTCCGTCCACACTACGGCGACATCTGCCACAGGTCGCCGATCCAGAATGTCAATGGCCATTCTTTTCTCCCCGTGGGCGGCCTGGGGTTTTCCCCGCTGGTGGCCACCTGGATCTCCCCGACGACGGCCAGATAATTCCCCG
>NZ_JBEYXW010000031.1:0-71058 GCF_040645195.1 Saccharomonospora sp. NPDC046836 | reverse complement strand
GGCTCCACCGGCACCGCCCAAGCCAAAAAACACGCCCTCGAAACCGCCGGAGTCAAAGTCGGCAAAACACCATCCGAAACCGCCACACTCGCGCGGGAGCTGTACCAGTCCCTGTAGACAGGGAACCTGACGCAAATGGGGGCCGGGCGCCGCAGGTGCCCGGCCCCTGGCGTTGACAAAGATGTGGGGCCGTGGGGAAACCAACCGCCCGGGTGAAGCGTCTAAGAGCCAGCGCTTGACGGACTGGGCGTGCGCTAACGTTGCCAGCCCGGGGGCGCACAGTCGGGGAGACTAGGACTGGCCGCGCGTTGAACAGCAGACCACGACAGGAGAACAACGGATGACCTTCCCGAGCGGCGCGCCGGGTGGATTCCCGGGCCAGGGCCCGCAGCAGCCGCAACAGCCTTACCCCGGGGCGGCTCCGTCCACAGGCGGGGGTCCCAAGCTTGCCCTCCCGCAGATCCTCTTGCTGGTGACCGCCGGCCTCGGCGTCCTGAGCCTCTTCCTTGCCTTCGCGAACCTCGCCGGAAGTGTCAGCTTCTACAGCGGCGGCTTCGCCTGGGTCCCGGCCTTGCTGCTCATCTGCGGCCTCACGGCGGTGCTCGATCTGCTGCCCGGAGAGCAGAAGTCCGGTCCGTGGCCTGCGATTCTGGCTGTGGGCACGGTGCTGCCGTTCATGTTCACCGTGTTCTCCGTCGATGCCAGCCTTCAGGCCGGCGGTGTCATGGTCCTGATCTTCAGCATCCTGCAGATGCTGGCGGCGGTGGGGGCGTACCTGTTCGGCGCCGGAATCCTCAAGCCGCCGACACCGGGGCAGCCAGGCCCCTACGGCCAGCCGGGTCCGTACGGCCAGCAGCAGTTCGGCCAGCCCCAGTTCGGCCAGGCGCCTGCGCCGGACCAGTCCGGTGGCATCCCGCAGCCGACGAAGTTCGCACAGCCGGTTTCGCCGCAGCCGGGGCAGCAGCCGACCACCTACGCGCCCCAGCACGGCCAGTTCTTCCAGCAGCAGCCGGAAGGTGGCCAGCCGAACCAGCCGGGCAGTCCGCCCAGCGGTTTCGGCCAGCCCAACAGCTGACCGACAACGATCAGCAACGTCGCCCGTGGCCATGCCACGGGCGACGTTGCTTTTTCGTGGGTCCTCAACCGGGTGGGGTGTGAGCGCCGTTATCCGGTAACGGCGGCGTGGCACACCCGGCTGGTGCATCACAAATGCGATGGTCAGGGCATGGACCTGCTCACCACCCACCCGCGCGCCGCGGATGTGGACCACGGTGAACATGTGTCGCCCGGCGCCCGGGTGCGGGCGCTGCTCGCCGCGGCGCTGGGCCCGCTCATCACCGGTTACGCGGCTGTCGCGGCACTGCTCGCCCTGGTGACCGCCATCGCCACCCGGTCACAGTTCTCCGCGTCCGGTGTGCTGCTGGCCGCCGGTCCGAGCTGGCTCGCCGCGTATCAGGTGCCACTGCACATCGATGGCGTGCCGCTCGGCATCCTGCCGCTCGTGCCGACGATCGGGGTCATCGTCGTGGTGGCGCGTACCGCGGCCGGCACGGCGCAGCGTTTGTGTTGCACACAGCCGCGACAGGCTCTACCAATTCTCGCGACGATCGCGGGTGCGCACGCGCTGCTCGGTATCGCGATCGCGGTTCTGTCCAGTGGCAGCGCGGTGAGTGTGGAGCCGGTGTTGGCCGCCGGGGTACCCGCACTCCTGGCCGGCGGCGCGGCAGTAATCGGGGTCGCACGCCGCTGCGGCCTCGTGCCAGCCGTGAGCCGCTACCTGGACCCGCTCGCCGTGCGCGGCCTGCGCGCTGGTGCGCTGGGGCTGCTCGCGTTGTTGACCGCTGGTGGGCTCACCCTCCTCATCGCGATGGCATTGTCGGCGTCGACGGCTGCGCGGCTTTTCGCCGGCAACGCGCCGGGCCCCGGCAGCGGGGCGGGCATGTTGCTGCTGTCGATCGGCTACGTCCCCAATGCGACCGTTCTGGCCCTTGGTTTCGTGACCGGACCGGGGCTGTCGATCGGCACGGTGTCGGTCAGCCCGTTCGCGTTCACTGGTGGTGCGGTGCCCGGTGTGCCGTTGCTGGCGGCACTTCCGGAGCAGTATTCCCTGTGGTGGCCGGCGTTTCTCGTGCTTCCGGCGCTGGCCGGGGCATTGGTCGGGTGGACACTGCGTGGCAGCCACGAGGACCCCGTCGCTCGGCTCCGCACCGTCGGAGTGGCCGGCGCGCTGGTCGGCTTCGGCACCGTGGTGGTCGGCACCCTTGCCGGTGGCCGCCTCGGTTCTGGCGCCTTCGATCCCGTTTCGATCCCGCTCGGGTTCGTGTCGATCGCGACGTTCCTGTGGATCGCGGTGCCCGGTGGGCTGGTCGCGTGGTTCGCAGGGCCACACCAGCAGGCTGAACCCGAACCCGAACCCGAGCCCGAGCCCGAGCCCGTGCCCGAGTCCGCACAGGAGTCGGAGACCGTCGCGGAGGACACCGCGGCCGACGAAAAGCCGGTGGACGAACCCGAGGCGGCGGATACGGAAACGGACACCGCCGACGAGGACGAGCCCACCGAAGAAGAGCCCGTCGAGGAGCCCTCCGAGGACGAGCCAGAGGACGACGATTTCGAGGACCCGGACGACGAGGGGACCGAGGCGAAGCCGGACACCGAGGCCGCCGAAGACGTAGCCGACCCCGACGACACCGAACCGGACAAAGGCACCCGCGACACCTCTCCGTGAAGATCAACTTCGCGCCGTTTAGGGTGGAGTCACAGGTCAAGCGATATGCGCGCAGCGCACTGCCCGGCAAGGAGACCGTTCTGGCTAGCAGGTTGGAGCTGCCTACCCCCGCGAGGTTGGTGGTACTCGCGTCGGGATCGGGAACCCTGCTACAAGCGGTGCTCGACGCGGCGCGGGAGCCCGCGTACCCGGCGACCGTGGTGGCTGTCGGCGCGGACCGGGAGGGCATCGCTGCCCTCACCCGTGCCGAGCGGGCCGGGATTCCGCAGTTCGCGATCAAGATGAGTGACCATCCCGATCGGGAGGCGTGGGACAAGGCGCTCACCGACGCCGTTGCCGCGTACCGGCCGGACCTGGTGGTCTCGGCGGGTTTCCTGAAGATCCTCGGCTCGCGCTTCCTCGCTCACTTTCCGAACCGGGTGATCAACACTCATCCCGCGCTGTTGCCTGCGTTTCCCGGCATCCGGGCCGTGGCCGACGCGCTGGAGCTCGGCGTGAAGGTCACCGGCTCGACCGTGCACTTCGTTGACGCCGGTGTGGACACCGGGCCGATCATCGCGCAGGAGGCGGTGACCGTGGAGCCCGACGATGACGAAGCGACCCTGCACGAGCGGATCAAGGTGGTGGAGCGCCGGCTGCTCGTTGACGTGATCGCGAAGCTGGGCCGTGCCGGCTGCACGGTGGACGGACGGAAGGTGTGGTTCTCGTGAGTGAGCAGACCCCTGGGGTCGGGCAGCGTCCCGTTCGGCGCGCGCTGATCGGGGTGTCGGACAAGGCGGGCCTGCTGGAGCTCGCGACCGGCCTGCACGCGGCTGGCGTCGAGATCGTGTCCACCGGCGGCACGGCGAAGGTACTGGCCGACGCCGGCGTTCCGGTGACCCCGGTCGAGGACGTCACCGGCTTCCCCGAGTCCCTCGACGGCCGCGTGAAGACCCTGCACCCGCGTGTGCACGCCGGCCTGCTCGCCGACATGACCAAGCCCGAGCACGTGGCGCAGCTGCAGTCGCTGGACATCGCACCGTTCGACCTGCTCGTCGTCAACCTCTACCCGTTCACCAAGACCGTGGCGTCCGGCGCGAGCCCGGAGGACTGTGTCGAGAACATCGACATCGGTGGCCCCGCGATGGTCCGGGGCGCGGCGAAGAACCACGGCTCGGTTGCGGTGGTCGTCGACCCCGGCAGCTACGACTGGGTGCTGGAGCGCGTCCGTGCCGGTGGTTTCGACCTCGCCGAGCGCAAGCGGCTCGCGGCGCGGGCGTTCGCGCACACGGCGGCCTACGACACCGCGGTGGCGTCGTGGTTCGCCAGCGTCCATGCGCCGGTCGACGACTCGGGCTTCCCCGACTTCACCGGCGCTACCTGGGAGCGTGGCGAGGTGCTGCGCTACGGCGAGAACCCACACCAGCGGGCTGCCGTGTACAAGCACTGGCGCAGCGGTCTGGCCCACGCCGAGCAGCTGCACGGCAAGGCCATGTCCTACAACAACTACGTCGATACCGATGCGGCCCGGCGTGCGGCCTACGACTTTGCCGAGCCTGCGGTCGCGATCATCAAGCACGCCAACCCGTGTGGGATCGCGGTCGGGGTCGACGTCGCAGAGGCGCACCGCAAGGCACATGCCTGTGACCCGGTGTCGGCCTACGGCGGCGTGATCGCCACCAACCGCCCGGTCGACCTGGAGACGGCCGAGCAGATCGCCGACGTGTTCACTGAGGTCGTGCTGGCACCGGACTTCGACGCCGGTGCGCTGGATGTGTTGAAGCGCAAGAAAAACGTGCGGTTGCTGCGCCTGCCCGAGGCCGCGGACGCGGACCCGATCGAGTTCCGGCCCATTTCCGGCGGCATGCTCGTGCAGACGGTCGACAAGATCGACGCACCGGGCGACGACCCGGCGAACTGGACGCTCGCGACCGGCGAGGCCGTTGACGAGGAAACACTGGCCGACCTGGTGTTCGCCTGGCGGGCGATCAGGGCGGTGAAGTCCAACGCGATCCTGCTGGCGAAGGAGCTGGCGACGGTCGGTGTCGGCATGGGCCAGGTGAACCGCGTCGACTCCGCGCGGCTGGCGGTGCAGCGGGCGGGTGACCGCGCGAAGGGCTCGGTCGCGGCTTCCGACGCGTTCTTCCCGTTCCCGGATGGGCTTCAGGTCCTGCTCGATGCCGGTGTCCGTGCGGTGGTGCAGCCGGGCGGCTCGGTGCGCGACGCCGAGGTCATCGCGGCTGCCGAGGCCGCCGGGGCCACTGTCTATCTCACCGGTACCCGGCACTTCGCCCACTGAGCCCGCCTGGCGCGGTCACCTGGCCAGCCGGGTGGCACGTGCCTCGAGGTGCTGCCGTTCGGGTGCGCTGTCCGTGCGCGCGGCTCGCGGCCAGCAGCGCTGGACGGCGTCTTCAGCGGTCGCGAAGTTGCCGAACCGCGCAGCAGTGTGCCGAGGACCTGAGGCACGAGCTCACGCAGCAGGTTCTGCAGGTTGCCGTCTCGTGACGGGTTCATGGTGCGATGGTGCCACCTGCAGGACTTGACACCGCACTTCATCGAACGTATGTTCGATGCATAGCCGTCTTCCCCACGGCGACCAAGAGAACACGAACTCACTGCCTTGAGCAGGGCGTGTTCGTGCTGTTCGCGAGGGGAGGTGATGTTCGATGCCGGGTGCTGCGGTGGCAGAGATCCATGCAGCGCGGTCGGGAGCGCCGAGTGCGCCGTCGTCCGCTGTTGCCCGGCTGGCAGCCCTGCCCGGAGTGGAGACGGCCAGCGGGGTAGCCGCCGCGGCAGCGCAGGCACAGGCCACAGGCCGGGTACTGCCGGTACTTCCTGCCCTCACGGATCTGTTGCCCTGGGGAGGGTTGCGCAGGGGCAGCACGATTGCGGTGCACGGCTCCATCTCGCTGCTTCTGGCGCTACTGGTCGAAGCCACCTCGGTCGGGTCGTGGGCCGCGGTGGTGGGCATCCCGCAGCTCGGGCTGGTCGCCGCACGGCGGCTCGGAGTCGACACGAACCGGCTCGCCCTGGTGCCCCGGCCAGGTGCGGACTTCGCCTCCGCGACCGCCGCCCTGCTCGACGGTGTGGATGTGGTGGCCACCGGCCCGCCGGGCAGGTTCGGCGGGACCCAGACCGCACGGCGACTGTCCGCTCGAGTCAGGAATCGTGGGGCGGTGCTGCTGGCACTTGGCCCCTGGCCTGGTGCCGAGGTGGAACTGCGCAGCACGCCGGTGAGCTGGAGCGGTCTCGGCGATGGCCATGGCTACCTGCGGGAATGTGAGGTCGTCGTGGATGTCGCCGGGCGCGGGGCGGCCGCGAGGCCGTTCCGGTCGTCCCTGTTGCTGCCCGGGCCTGGTGGAGTGGTGACGCAGGCACCGGGTCGTATCGCGGAGCCGCCCATCGCCGTCGAGGGGGTGCAGGCGGGATGAACGCTACCGAGGTGCGTATGGGCCCGCCCCGGATGCTGGTCCTGTGGTGCCCGGACTGGCCGGTGGTCGCCGCCACTGCCGCTGCAGGCTTGCCCGCTCACCTGCCGGCTGCTGTCTTCGTGGCCAACCGGGTCGTCGCGGGTTCGGCGGTGGCGCGAGCCGCTGGGGTCCGGAGGGGCATGCGGCGTAGGGAAGCTCAGTCCAGGTGCCCCGAGATCGCGGTGTTCGGTGACGATCCGGACCGAGACGCGCGGCTGTTCGAGCCCATCGCGGCGGCGATGGAGGAGCTGATCGTCGGCGTGGAGATCGTCCGGCCGGGGCTGGTGGCGGTGCCGATCAGCGGTGCGGCGGGGTATTTCGGCGGCGAGCACCGGCTCGTCGAGTTGCTCGTCGACCACGTGTCCGGCGTGGCGGGTGTGGAGTGTCAGGTCGGGGTTGCCGACGGGTTGTTCGCCGCCACGTTGGCCGCGCACCGGTCCGTTCTCGTCGGTCCAGGAGAGACGGAGGGATTCCTCGCACCGCTGAGCATTGCCGAGCTCGACCAACCCGACTCCGACCGGGCAGAGCTGGTGGACTTGTTGCGGCGCTTGGGATTGCGCACGCTCGGTGCGTTCGCTGTCTTGCCCGAGCGGGACGTGGTAGGCCGCTTCGGCAGCCTGGGCGTGCTCACACACCGGCTCGCCAATGGCCAGGATGAGCGGCCGCCCCATCGGCGGCGCCCACCACCGGAGCTGTTCGCCACCAAGACGTTCGACCCACCGCTCGAACGGGTCGACGCCGCCGCGTTCATGGCGAAGGCGCTGGCCGCGCGCTTTCACTCCGGGCTGGCCGCCCGCGGTCTCGCCTGCACCCGGCTGGGTATCTACGCCACCACCGAACACGGCGAGGAGCTCAACAGGGTCTGGCGGTGCGCGGAGCCGCTCACTCCGGAGGGCATTGCCGATCGTGTGCGGTGGCAGTTCGAAGGCTGGCTGCGGGCAGGCACAGGGGGGCCGACGGCCGGCGTCACCGAGCTGCGGCTCGAACCGGAGGAGACGGTCGAAGGACGGTCGCTGCAGCTCGGGCTGTGGCCTGGCAGTTCTGGCAATGAGCACACGCCGGAGTCGGATCGCGCTGCACGTGCTCTGGTCCACGTGCAGGGATTGCTCGGGCCGGACAGTGTCCTCACCGCTGTCCCGCATGGTGGGCGGGGGCCGGCGGAACGCATGCGCCTCATTCCGTGGGGCGAGCAACGCACCCCCGCCGAAGGTCACGACGCGCCGTGGGGGGAACAGCTTCCCGGCCTGTCTCCGGCCACGGTCTTCGCGGAACCGGTTCCCGCTTTCGTCGTCGATGCGGCCGGTGCGGAGGTGAGCGTCACCGACCGGTACGTGGTCACCGCTGCTCCACGGCAGGTGACCGTCGCCGGTGGTGCTCCGCGCCGGGTGCTCGGCTGGGCAGGGCCGTGGCCGATACTCGCGCGCTGGTGGGCACCGGAGGGAGTGGGGACCTGCGCGCGGGTACAGGTGGTTCTCGAAGGCGTGGAGTCAGACCAGGCCGATACGGCACTACTACTGAACTGGCAGGCACAGCGAAGTCCGTTGTGGACAGTAGAAGGGATGTACGACTAGTGGGTGAGGAGTACTTCTCCGGCAAGGCCGATCCGGCGTCGGACGAGAACCTGTTGTGGGCGGGATTGGCTGCGCTGTGGCGAACGCACACCGGGCACGGCATCGACGATCTGGTCATCCCGTTGCCCCGGACATCACCGGAGAATCGCGAGTAACGTCATGGGCTGGAACAATCCACCGGTTCCGTGGCGGGACCTCGAACGCACCTTGTCGGGGCGAGGGGAACCGTGGGACAAGGCAGGCGACGGCAACGACAGCCCCGCCTGGGGGCGCCAGCGTGAACGGTACCTGCGGCCCGCGGACCTCAGGCCGCCGCGCCGGGACGATCACACCGGTGCCGTCCCCCGAGTGCCTTATGCGGAGCTGCACTGCCATTCGAACTTCAGTTTCCTGGACGGGGTAAGCCATCCCGAGGAACTGGTCGAGGAGGCGGTCCGGCTCGAGCTCGATGCCATTGCCATCACCGACCACGACGGCATGTACGGGGTGGCGCGCTTCGCCGAGGCCGCCCGCGAGGTCGGTTTGCGCACGGTATTCGGCACTGAGCTGAGCCTCGGGCTCGACGGTCCGCAGAACGGGGTCGCCGACCCCGTAGGCGAGCACCTGTTGTTGCTGGCGAAGGGTGAGGCCGGATATGCCGGCCTCTGCCGGGCGATCACCGCTGGGCAGCTGCGGGGCCACGACACGGAGCTGCCGCCCGCAGAGCGGGCCGAGAAAGGCAGGCCGGTGTACGACCTCGACGCGATCGCGAGCGAGGTCGCCGGGACGTGTGCGGTGCTCACCGGATGCCGGAAGGGAGCCGTCCGGCGCGCGTTGGTCGAGCACGGTCCGGAGGCGGCGGCCGTCCGGCTGCGGGAACTGGTCGACAGGTTCGGCAGGCAGGACGTGTACGTCGAGCTGATCGACCACGGTAGGCCGCTCGACAGTACGCACAACGACATTCTGGCCGGGCTCGCCGCCGAGCTGGACCTGCCGACCGTGGCCACCAACGCGGTGCATTACGCCACGCCGCAACGGGCGTACCTGGGGCAGGCCGTTGCCGCGATCCGGGCCCGCCGTGGTCTGGACGAGATGGAGGGCTGGCTCGCAGCGGCCGGTACCGCGCATCTGCGTTCCGGGGCTGAGATGCAGGCCAGGTTCGCCCGCTATCCGGGTGCTGTGCAACGAGCTGCCCTACTCGGCGAGCAGTACGCGTTTCCGCTGCATCTCGTCGCGCCGGAGCTGCCCCCGTTCGAGGTTCCCCCTGGGCTCGACGAGGCGAGGTTCCTACGGGAGAAGACCAACGAAGGGGCACTGAAGCAGTACGGAACGCGAGACCAGAACCCGCGTGCCTACCGGCAGCTCGACCACGAGTTGGAGATCATCGAGCGGCTGGGCTTCCCCGGCTACTTCCTGATCGTGTGGGACATCGTGGAGTTCTGCCACCACAACGACATCCTGTGCCAGGGGCGAGGATCGGCGGCGAACTCGGCGGTCTGTTACGCCCTCGGCATCACGAAGGTCGACCCGGTGAAGTGGCGGCTGCTCTTCGAACGGTTCCTCGCTCCGGACCGGGACGGCTATCCCGACATCGACCTGGACATCGAATCCGACCGGCGGGAGGAGGTGATCCAGTACGTCTACCGCAAGCATGGCAGGCTGCGCACCGCGCAGGTGGCGAATGTGATCACCTACCGGGCCCGGTCGGCCGTGCGCGATGCGGCCAGGGCACTCGGGCACTCGCCGGGGCAGCAAGACGCATGGAGCAAGCAGATCGACCGCTGGGGCCCGGTGCACCACACCCGGCGGGAGAAGGACCACGACATCCCGGACACGGTGCTGGCACTCGCGGCCGCGCTGGAGGATTTTCCGCGTCATCTCGGGATCCACTCGGGTGGGATGGTCATCTGCAACCGGCCGGTGAGTGAGGTCTGCCCGATCGAGTGGGCGCGGATGGAGAATCGCAGCGTTCTGCAGTGGGAGAAGGACGACTGTGCTTCGGTCGGGCTGGTCAAGTTCGACCTGCTCGGCCTCGGCATGCTGTCAGCGCTGCACTACATGATCGACCTGGTGCGCGAGCACCAGGGCATCGAGATCGACATCAGCAAGCTGCCACTCAAGGACGAGAACGTCTACGCCATGCTCCGCCGCGCCGATGCGATCGGTGTGTTCCAGGTGGAGAGCCGGGCACAGCTGGCCACCCTGCCCCGACTTGCCCCGAAGAAGTTCTACGACCTGGCCATCGAGGTCGCACTCATCAGGCCAGGACCCATTCAGGGCGGGTCGGTCCACCCCTATATCCGTCGCTACACCAAAAAGGAGGAATGGAAGCACGATCATCCGCTGCTGGAGAACGCGCTGGAGAAGACGTTGGGTGTGCCGCTGTTCCAGGAACAGATGATGCAGATCGCCCTCGACGTCGCGGACTTCACCGCCGCTGAGGCCGACGAGCTCCGGCACGCCATGGGTGCCAAACGGTCGGGCCGCAAGATGGAGCGGCTACGGCAGCGGTTCTATGCCGGGGCTGCGCGTAAAGGCGTGGACGAGGAGATGGCGGAGCACATCTTCCAGAAGATGCGGGCATTCGCCAACTTCGGCTTCCCGGAAAGCCACGCGCTGAGCTTCGCCTACCTGGTGTTCGCCAGCGCGTTCTTCAAGTACTACCACCCGGAGGCGTTCTGCGCGGGGCTGCTGCGTGCGCAGCCGATGGGCTTCTACTCGCCACAGTCGCTGGTCGCGGACGCCCGGCGGCACGGCGTCACGGTACGCGGCCCCGACATCAACGCCAGCCTGCCACATCCCACGCTGGAACCCATGGGTGACGGGAAGCCGGGACTTGCCGTGCGGATCGGGCTCAGTACGGTGCGCACGCTCGGCAAACCGCTGGCGGAGAAACTCGTGGCCGAGCGGCTCGACAATGGTCCATACCGCGAAATGGCCGACGTGGCGAGGCGGGTCCGGTTGACCACACCGCAGGTCGAGGCACTCGCGACCGCGGGCGCTTTCGGCTGTTTCGGCAGCGACCGGCGCCGGGCGCTCTGGGCCGCGGGCGCCGTCGCCGAAGAACGACTGGAGAAGTTGCCGGGGAGCACGCTCGGCGTCACCGCACCCACCCTGCCCGGTATGGACGACCTCGACCAAGCCGCCGCCGATGTGTGGGCCACCGGCTTGTCCCCGGACAGCTTTCCCACCCAGTTCATCCGTGATCGCCTCGATGCGCTCGGGGTGGTGACCGCGCAGGGGCTGCAGGACATCGAGAGTGGCAGGCGGGTGCTCATCGGGGGCGCGGTGACGCACCGGCAGCGTCCGGCCACCGCGGGAGGAATCACGTTCCTCAACATCGAGGACGAGACCGGCATGGTCAATGTCATCTGCACCGCAGGGGTTTGGCAGCGCTACCACCGGGTCGCCCGTTCCAGCCCGGCGATGCTGATCCGCGGGGTGGTCGAACGGGCGGACGGCGTGGTGAGCCTGCTCGCGGATCGCCTGCAACACCTGCCCATGCGGATCACACAACGATCACGGGACTTCCGGTGAACCGGCGGTCAGTCGGCTGCGATGTGCCATGCTGGCTGTATGCACGAGCCCGAGGTGAACGAGGACTATCGCGATGCCGTTCTACCCGGGGCCCAGTGGGAGAAACGTCAGTTCGTGCGCTGCGACTTCACCGATGCCGACCTGCGGGGGCTCGTGACCCGCGGGTGCACGTTCGACGAGTGCAACTTCAGCCGCGCCGACCTCGGCGATTCCCGGCACAGTTCGTCGGCGTTCCGCTCGTGCACGTTCAACCGCACCGTGCTCGGCGGTTCCGACTGGACCGGTTGCTCGCTGCTCGGATCGTCCTTTCTGGACTGTCGGCTACGGCCGGTCACCTTACGGGACTGCGATCTGTCGCTGGTTTCACTCGGTGGCGCAGACCTGAGGGGGTGCGATCTGTCGGGCCTGCGGCTACGCGAAGCCAACCTCACCGACGCCAAGCTGACCAAGGTGGATCTGCGTGGTGCCGACCTCACCGGCACACGCCTGCTGGGTGCCTCGCTGGCCGATGCCGACCTGCGAGGCGCTCGCCTGGACGCCAATGGGCTCCGGCACGCCCAGCTCACCGGTGTGCACATCGATCTCGACACCGCGGTCGCCTATGCCGCGGCGCACGGCCTCATCGTGCACTGACGGCGAGGCCGTGCGCGCCACGATCAGTCGATGGGCGGTTCGCCAGGCTCCAGCTCGATGAGGTCGCCCTCGGCGAGCAGCTCCTCGATCGAAGCCGGCAGCAGGTAGGCGGCGCCCCCGCCGGGCTGGTTGAACCACGGGATCGCCACACCGGCGAGCGCTTCGAGCGGGCGCTGCACGCGGTACAGGTGGTACGGGCGGCTGACCCATTCCGGCACCAGCGAGCGCTCCTCGAACGGCGTGCCGGCCGCGTAGGTGAGGTTGCCGTTCGCCCCGCCGAAGCGGTCGAGCTCACTGCCGATCGGCAGCGTCCGCATCTCCTTACCGCGGAACAGCGTGAGCGGCGGTTCGCCTGGCATCGGTTGGATCGGCCACTGCTGCTGGCCGCCCGACTGCCGCGGCTCCGGCTTTTCGGCAGGTCGACCGCCCTCGGCGCGCCGTTGTGGCGCGGCGCCGGTTGGTATTGCGGCGCCGGTCGGTACCGCGTCGCCCAGTCCGCGGCGCCCCACAGGGGCGTGCTCGCGAGGCGGGGCCGGGGGCACGTGACGCGGGGGAGCGCCGTCGGCGGGACCGGCCTCGCGCGTTGCGGGTGGCCGCATGCCCGTCGCCTGTTCCGGCGAGAGGGTCGCGGTCACGGGCCGCGGCGGCGGTGGGGCAACGGCAGGTGGTGGTGGGGCAGGCCGTTCCTCTTGCACCGGCGCCGGCGGCGGCACCTCGCCCACACCGCCGGGCGCGAGCAGTACCTTGCCGAGCATGAACGCGGCGGCATCGCCGACGTCGCCGAAGACGGCGGGACTCGTCAGCTCGCCGTCGTACCAGCCGACACGCCAGCCATCACCCACCTGCTCGATGCTCCAGCCACGCGCAGCCGGTGCTCCGATGCGATACGCCTCTTCCGGGATACCCAGCTCCTCGAGCTTCTCCTCCAGGTCGTTGAGCGCAGGCTCGTCGTACCGCGGCGGTGCAGGTGCCAGCGCGAACTGGGTCGGGGGCCCGCCGTCGTCATCCAGCTCGGCGCGACCCGGCCGCGGCTGAGCCTCCGTGACCTGCCGCGAGGGCGGCGTGACCTGTCCCTCCTCGCCGCTGTCCGGTTCCAATGCCGGTGGTGTGAGGGTGGTCGGCGGGCCGCCGTTGAGCTCGGCCAGCTCCGGCAGGTCGGGAACGGCCGTGAACGTCGTCGCCGGCTCCGCTTGCGCGGCTTGTTCCTGCTCCGCGTACTCGTCGGTGGTGTATTCCGCGGTGTCGTCGTCGGCAAGTTCGTGCGGCTCCGCGAGCGGCGGCTCGTCGAGCCTCGCAGGCTCGGCCAGCTGGGTGCGCTCGGCGCCATGATCGCTGAAGTACTCGTCGAACGGTGGCTCATCGACCGCCATCGGCGGAGCGGGTTCGGGTGCCGCCTCCGGAGCGGGCGCCGGTGGCGCAGGTGGTGGCGGCGTGGACCGCTGCTGTGCCTGCTGGCCGCGGGTGATGTGCGTCGCCGCCGCCTGCCGCACCGCGTCCGGGACGTCGGGGATGCTGAACCCGTTGGCACGGATGTGCTGCGTCAGGTCGGGCTCGGGAGCGATGCCGTACTCCCTGAGGTAGTAGTTCACCGCCGCGGGCCAGATCCAGGAACCATCGCTGTGAAACGCGATGGGCACCGTGCTCTCGGGGGTGTTGGCGAGCCGGTCGATGTCGTAACCGCGGCCCGGGACCACCACGGGTGCGCCGTCCAGGTAGTCCAGCAGCCGGCTCTGCTCCTCCGCGTCCAGCTCAGGGCGGTTGATCACCGGACCGTTGGGACCGGCGCCGTCGAAGATGCGAGCCAACCGGAATCGCGGCCCCGGCCGCTCCGGCCCGAGACCCGCCATCCTGCGCATCAGCCAGTCCGGCACGTTCTCCTCCGAGCGCGGGAACATCCGCAGCTCGTCGGCGTAGGCCTGGGGTGGCGGAGCCAGGTCCCAGTCGGGTTCCTCGCGGTCGTACTCCAGGTTGTAGCTCGAAGGGTGGTCGAGCTGGTAGCGCGCGTTGAACCAGGTGCCGCGGCCTTCGCGGTACATCCCAGCGCGCAGCCGGCCGAACAGTGTCGCGATGTCGTGGGTCGCCATCCACTCCTGGGTGGCGCCGTCGGCAGCGACCACTTCGCCGGTCAGCTCGTGGAACCTCCCCACGGCGCGGTACTCCGCGGTCACCCGCCGCCAGTCGCGCGGGGCCGCCCGCAGCAAGGAGAGGCCGATCTGCTTGACCAGGGTGTCCTGCTCGGTTGCGTTCAGCTGGGTCGGAAGTGCCACGAGAACATCTTGGCTAATCGATGCCAGCAATGCACGGCACACTGGCACATCCATGTCGTTCTATCTGATGCGACAATGCTCGCGCCAATCGCGGGCCGGGCAGCGTGTCGGGACCCGCCATAGGCACCGGCAACGGCCATCGATGGCTACTACAAGCGCAGGTTCGCAGCCGAAAAATCGCACGAACGGAGCAAGGCTGCCCATACCCGACGGGACTTGGTGGGAGGGGCGCAGTCCGGGCTCGCCATGGCGCGAATCGCGTACTCACGCCGGTATCGTCGGTGTGGCGATGCTCACCGTGGGTGGTCGCTGGGCGGGGGATGGTCGCGCCGCACGGCTTTGGAACAATCGGTTTCGTGACGGCGACGATTCTCGACGGCAGGGCCACCAAGGACGCCATCTTCGCGGAGCTCGCTCCGCGGGTGGCCGCGCTCGCCGAACGGGGGATCACCCCCGGACTGGCGACTGTCCTGGTCGGCGACGACCCCGGCTCGCACGCCTACGTGCGGATGAAGCATGCGGACAGCGCGAAGGTCGGCGTGAACTCGATCCGGCGTGATCTGCCAGGGGACATCTCGCAGGCCAAGCTCGAAGCGGTGATCGACGAGCTCAACGCCGACCCCGCGTGCACCGGCTACATAGTGCAACTGCCGCTGCCCGCGCACCTCGACTCCGGCGCGATCCTCGAGCGGATCGCCCCCGAGAAGGACGCCGACGGGCTCGCGCCGGTCAGCCTCGGCAGGCTGGTACTCGGCAAGCCGGGGCCGCTGCCCTGCACGCCGCTCGGCATCGTGCAGCTGCTGCGCCGCTACGACGTCCCGCTGGACGGCGCGCAGGTCACGGTGGTCGGCAGGGGCATCACGGTGGGCCGGACGCTGGGCCTGCTGCTGACGCGCCGGAGCGAGAATGCGACCGTCACCCTGTGCCACACGGGCACGCGTGACCTCGCGGCCGAGGTCCGCAGGGCCGACATCGTGGTCGCCGCGGCCGGATCTCCTGGACTGATCACTCCCGACATGATCAAGCCCGGCGCTGCCGTGCTGGACGTGGGTGTCTCCCGTGTCGACGGCGAGCTCGCCGGTGATGTCGCGCCCGGCGTCGTCGAGGTGGCCGGCTACGTGGCGCCGAACCCCGGCGGGGTCGGCCCGATGACGCGGGCGATGTTGATCTCCAACGTCGTCGAGGCCGCCGAACGGGCCGCGGCGGGGTGAGCGTGGCTACGCCCCGGCCGGGCCGACGGCGCCAGTTGCTCACCCACCTGCCGTTCGCGCTGGTGCTGGCGCTCGTGGCGATCGCGGCGATGCGGATCGGCATGTACCACTGGCGGCAGGGCGCCACGCTGATCGGAGGCGCCCTGCTGGTGGCCGCGGTGTTGCGGGCGGCGCTGTCCGACGAGCAGGCGGGGCTGCTGAGGATTCGCGGCCGCGCCATCGACGTGCTCAGCTACGTCGGCCTCGGCCTGCTGATCCTCTTCGTCGCACTGACCATCACCGGCGGCCCACTCGGCTGAGCTCGGGCAGGCCCGCTAGACCCGCGCGGGACTCGCCACCGGGACAGCGAGGGCGGCGGCCTCCTCAGCCAGCGCGGCGTTCTCGCGCCGGTCGAGACCGGCCGACACCACAGCCAGGGCCAGGCCCAGCGCGGCGAGTAGCGCTCCGACCCAGTTCGGTGCGACGAGCCCCATGCCCGCGGCGATCACCAGACCGCCCAGGTAGGCGCCGATCGAGTTGGCGATGTTGAACGCCGACTGCACGGCCGCCGACACCAGCGACGGCGCTCCGCCGGCCTTCTCCATCACGCGGGCCTGCATGATCGGACCGACCATGAACGCCGCCACCCCAACGAAGAAGATCGTCATCGCCGCACCGATCTGGCTGTGTGCGGTAACCGTGAACGCCACGAGCACGACACCGAGCGCGACCAGCGAACTCAGCAGCGCCGGAATCGGTGCCCGGTCGGCCAGCCGGCCGCCGAGGTAGTTGCCCAGCGTCATGCCGACACCGGCCAGTGCCAGCAGAAGGGTGACCGTGGCCGGCTCGAACCCGGCGACGTCGGTCATCATCGGCGTCACGTAGCTCAGGCAGGCGAAGCCGCCACCGAGACCGAACGTGACGATCGCGAGCGCGAGCCACACCTGCGGGCGGCGGAAGGCGGCGAGCTCACCGCGCAGCGACGGCTGCACCGGGCGTCCCTGGTGGGGCACCAACTTGGCGATGGTGAGCAGGGCGATGCCACCGATCACGGCGACGAGCAGGAACGTCGTCCGCCAGCCGACCTCCTGACCGAGCAGCGTGCCCAGCGGCACGCCGATGACATTGGACAGCGTGAGACCCATGAACATCATCGAGACGGCCTTGGCCCGATCACCGGGACCGACGAGGCTCGTCGCGACGACCGCACCGGCGCCGAAGAACGCGCCGTGGGGAAGGCCGGCGAGGAACCGGAAGACGACCCCGAACTCGTGGTTCGGCGCGAAGGCGAACAGCGTGTTGCCGACGATGAACAGGCCCATCATGGACAGCAACATCGTCTTGCGGGGAAGGCGCACGGCGACGGCGGTGAGCAGCGGGGCGCCCACCACCACGCCGAGCGCGTAGGCGGAGATGAGGTAGCCGGCGGCGGGGATGGACACGCCGAAGTCGGCGGCGGCTTCGGGCAGCACGCCCATCATCACGAATTCGGTGGTACCGATGCCGAAGGCACCGATGGCGAGCGCGAGCAGCGCTACGGGCACAGCACTCCCTCCAGGGAAACTGGAAACTGGATCGATCAAGATGGCGCACAAAAGATTTCGCGCACAAAGAAAGACACCCAGCTTTTGACCCCACTGTCGCTGGGCTGTCCTCAATCCAGTCTCAACATGGCGGGGCGGCTCTGTCATCCCGTCGGCGGGTGACGATCCACACCCGGCGAGGCTGTAACGCGCTGGCCTAGTGTCGCGCCGCCAGGATCCCGTTCAGTAGGTCGGGGCAGAGCTCGTCGAGTTCCTTGCGCCGCAACCAGTTCAGCCGCGTCGTGCCTTGCGCCCGGGACGCGATGATCCCGGCCTCGCCCAGGGTCCGCAGGTGGTGCGCCAGTGTGGACTTGCTCACCGAGACGGCGAAGCCGCTGCAGGCGATCTCGCCGTCCTCCCGCGTCTGCTGGCTGTACGCCGTCATCGCGGCCATCACCGTGACGCTCTGCTAATGCCTGTCGCGGCGAGCAGTGTGCTGGGTGCAGCCAGCATTCTGTTCGTGTGAGGGATCGCGACCTGGTCGTTGTCGCCGAGCGGAGCGGGCCTTCTACTCTCGCTCAATGCCTCGGCGAGCTACCTCGGGGTCGGGTTGACCGGGGTGGTCGGCGGTGTGGTCCTGCAGCATGGCGGGCCCGCGCTACTAACCGAGGTCGCCGCCGTACTGACCGCTGCCGGCGGGCTGTTCGCCGTGCTCGGGCTGCGTGAGCGGCGCCCCGGAAGTCACCGGGACTGCTTCCTCATTCGGTGTGTGCCTCGACCTCGCAGTCGGGACCGGGGAACATCAGTCCTTCGTGACCGTCGGAAAAACGCACCAGGTAAGGCGGGCCACCGTTCTCGCCCCGCACCTCGACGATTTCGCCCTCTTGCTCGGCGGCGCCCACAGTTCGCCCGTGTACGAGAATCCGATCTCCAATGGATGCTTGCATCGTTGACCACCTCCGTTACGAACCAGGGTAGGAGCAGCGCGAATGGCAGTCGAGCCGTTCGCCGTCCGGCTGCGGGGAGGCAGCGCAACTACACTCGGTCGTCACCGAGGAGGAGAGCTGTCCATTATGGATGTACGAACGGCGGCCCTAGACGAGCTGGGCTGCTGCCTTCGCGAGCTGTTCCAGGTACCGCGGTTCCGTGCGGTGCGGCAGGTTGAACACCAGGAGGTCGGCACCGGCCTCGCGGTAGCCCGCGGCTTCCTCGACGGCGGGTTCGATGCCCTTGTCGGCATGCACCCGGACGTTGACCGAGCAGGTGATCTCCGCCGGATCGCGGCCGGCGTCGGCGCAGTGCGCGACCAGGATCTCCTTCAGGTCGAGCCAGTGCCGGGGTGATTCGGGCACGGCGTTCCACTGCTGCGCCCAGCGCGCTGCCGCGCGCAGCGTGCGCTTCGGTCCCCGGCCACCGATCGTGATCGGTGGGTGCGGCCGCTGCACCGGCTTGGGTTCACAGCGTGCATCGGTGAGCCGGACGTGGCGGCCGTGCAGCGTCGTGGTGGGTTGGCTCAGTAGCCCGATGATGGCTTGCACGCCCTCGTCGAACAGGTCGAACCGCTCACGCAGCGGCGGCAGTTCGATGCCGTAGGCGTCGCATTCCTGCTGGTTCCAGCCGGCGCCGAGGCCGAGTTCGAGGCGCCCGCCGGAGATGACGTCGGTCGTCGCGGCCATGTTCGCCAGCACGGCGGGATGGCGGTAGATCATGCCGGTGACCTGGCAGCCGATGCGGATGCGCCGGGTGGCCTGAGCCAGCGCGGCGAGCATCGTCCAGCCCTCCAGGTTCGGCGCGGTCACGTCGCCGGAGAGCGGGTAGAAGTGGTCCCAGTTCCACGCCGACTCGAACAGTTCGATGTCGTCCGCGGCCTGCCACACCGCCAGCAGCTCCGCCCAGGTGGTGTGTTCGGGCTTGGTCTTGATCGCCAGGCGCATGTCTCGATCCTCCTCCGCGGCGACGCTACGCCGCGTGCGCAGGCCCCGGCAGGCGACGTAGATTGCGGGTCAGTCGCCCCTGGCGCCGACGGTCTGCGTACCAGTGGGTAACCAGGGGGAGGCGACACCGGCGCGGCTTAGCAGTACGCTTGTACCGCTATCACGTGCCGAAGACAAACGCGAAGATCCGCGTAGGACCTGCTGCAGGGTCCGACCATCGAACAGTGAGGAGCCGCGCCGCTCATGGCCAAGATCAAGGTCGAGGGCACCGTCGTTGAACTCGACGGCGATGAGATGACCCGCATCATCTGGCAGTTCATCAAGGAAAAGCTGATCCACCCGTACCTGGACGTCAACCTCGAGTACTACGACCTGGGCATCGAGGAGCGCGACCGGACGAACGACCAGATCACGGTCGACGCGGCGAACGCGATCAACAAGCACGGTGTCGGCGTCAAGTGCGCCACCATCACCCCGGACGAGGCGCGGGTCGAGGAGTTCGGCCTGAAGAAGATGTGGCTGTCGCCGAACGGCACCATCCGCAACATCCTCGGCGGCGTCATCTTCCGCGAGCCGATCGTCATCCGGAACATCCCGCGGCTGGTGCCGGGCTGGACGAAGCCGATCATCATCGGCCGTCACGCGCACGGCGACCAGTACAAGGCCACCAACTTCAAGGTTCCCGGCCCTGGCACGCTGACCATCACCTACACGCCCGAGGACGGCTCCGAGCCGATCGAGTTCGACGTCGCGAAGTTCCCCGAGGGCGGCGGCGTCGCGATGGGCATGTACAACTACCGCAAGTCGATCGAGGACTTCGCGCGCGCCTCGCTGCAGTACGGCCTCGACCGACAGCTACCGGTCTACATGTCGACCAAGAACACCATCCTCAAGGCCTACGACGGCATGTTCAAGGACGTGTTCGCGGAGATCTTCGAGGCCGAGTTCAAGGCCGACTTCGACGCAAAGGGCCTGACCTACGAGCACCGGCTCATCGACGACATGGTCGCCGCCGCGCTCAAGTGGGAGGGCGGCTACGTCTGGGCGTGCAAGAACTACGACGGTGACGTGCAGTCCGACACCGTCGCGCAGGGCTTCGGCTCGCTCGGCCTGATGACCTCGGTGCTGCGCACGCCGGACGGCAGGACGGTGGAGGCCGAGGCCGCACACGGCACGGTGACCCGGCACTACCGTCAGCACCAGCAGGGCAAGCCGACCTCGACCAACCCGATCGCCTCGATCTACGCCTGGACGCGGGGTCTGGAGCACCGCGGCAAGCTGGACGGCAACTCCGAGCTGATCGGCTTCGCGACCAAGCTCGAGCAGGTCGTCATCGAGACCGTCGAGAGCGGCAAGATGACCAAGGACCTGGCGCTGCTCGTCGGCAAGGACCAGGCGTTCCAGACCACCGAGGAGTTCCTCGCGACGCTGGACGAGAACCTGGCCAAGAAGATCGCCCAGGGCTGACCTGGCGCTCTGTCACCACTACGACCACGGGGCTCGGCCGGCTGCCTGCCGGCCGAGCCCCGTGCCGTTACCATGCGGCGGGTGTTGATCCGAACCCGCGTGCTGCTGCCGCTGCTTGCGCTCGCCCTCGCCGGATGTGCCCAGCAGGTCGGCGGCACGGCGACCGCGGCCGATGACCCGCCGCCCTCCGCCGAACGTCCGGTGTCGAGCACGTCCGCCGTGCCGAGCGCCGACCCGGACCCGGGCACTGGTGGCACCATCGATATCGCCGCCTTGCCGGGGACCTGGCGTGGCTCGTATACCTGCGCACAGGGTGCGACCGGGCTGGAGCTGGAGATCTCCGAGCCGGATGGGGACACGGTGCCCGCCATCTTCCGGTTCTTTCCCGTTGACGGCGGTGCGCCGACGCCGTCGGGCAGCTTCTCCACTCGCGGCTCGGAGGCCAACGGCCAGTTCGTCTTCCGGCAGGAGGCGTGGATCGAGCAGCCGGAGGGCTACGTCATGGTCGACCTCGGGGTCGCCTCAGTCGAGAACAGCACGATGACCGGCCGTGTCGGTGGCCCCAGCTGCGGCGACTTCTCCGTCACCAAGCAGGGCTAGGGTCGCTCGCGGACCAGATCGTCACGTACACCGGCGGCCGGAAGCGCGAGGGCGGGACCCCGCTGCCCGGCGACCGCATCACCTGCATCGCACCTGGTGTGCCGAGGAAGTGCCGCAGCGACCGCGCTGCCGACGAGCAACGGTCGCGCGCCGGCGTGGTCACGTGCCAGCACCCGGGCATCGGGGTGAGCGGGGTCGGCACATGCGCCAGCTCGTGCCTGCGCAGCTGCGGCGCGACGAGGTGTTCGACCGCGATCGACACGCCCGCACCGCTGGCGGCAGCCGACCACGCGGCCGTCTGGTTGGCGAACACCCGGACCATGCTGTCGGGCACGCCGAGCCTGCGCAGCAACATCGCCGGTTCGCTGTCCGGGTCGGCGCCGGAGGGGTCCACCAGCCACGGCCACGTCGCGGGCCCACCGTGGTGTGCCTGCCGGGGCGCGCCCACGGCCACCAGCGAACAGCGGAAGATCGGCGTGCTCTCCAGGTTCGGGCCCTCGAGCCGGGGTCCCAGCGCCGCATCGGCGAGCCGGTTGGCCACCAGCACGCCCAGCTCCGCCGTTCTGGCCAGCCCAGCTGCGACGTCCACCCGGCCACCGGCGCGCTTGCCGAACGCCTCCAGCAGCGGGTTGGCGACGAACTCGCCGATCGTGCTGGTGACGGCCACCCGCAGGGTCTCGGCGCCACCCTTCGCCTGCTGGACGGCTGCTTCGGCGTCGGCGCCGAGCGTCACGATCTGCGAGGCGATCGGCAGCAGCCGCCTGCCGCCAGGGGTGAGGGTCATGCCGTCGGCCGTGCGCACGAGAAGTCTGTCGCCGTGCTGACTGCGCAGCGCCGCGAGCGCCTGCGACACAGCGGGCTCACTCACGCCCAGTGCGCGCGCGGCTGCGGTCACCGAGCCGAGGCGGGCGACTAGAACGAACACGCTGAGCTGGCCGAGCGTCATGAGGCACCGCGTCCAACTGTGACGTCAGTTACGTGACCAGGCTACATAATCGGATCCTTATCCGGCCATTGTCGCGGCCTGCCCCCGACGCGAGCCTGACGTCATGCAGGTACCCGCACAGTTCCAGTACGAGAAGGCGACCAGTGTCGAGCACGCCCTGAGCCTGCTCGGCAGGTATGGGGCGGAAAGCCGCGTCGTCGCGGGCGGGCACAGCCTCATTCCGATGATGAAACTGCGCCTCGCGCAGCCCGAGGTGCTCATCGACATCAACGATCTGCACGAGCTGGCCAGGATCAGCGTCGAGGAACACAAGCTGTGCATTGGTGCGCTCGTGCGGCATGCGGACCTGCTCGGTTCCGCAATTGCCGGCGAGCACTTCCCGATCTTCCACGACGCCGAACGGCTGATCGCTGACCCGATCGTGCGCAACCGCGGCACGGTCGGCGGATCGCTGTGCCAGGCCGATCCGTCCGAGGACCTCTCCGCGGCGTTCGCGGCGGTCCGCGGCGAGGCCGTGATCCAGGGGACCCGCGGCAGCCGGGTCGTGGCCGTCCGGGACTTCTTCGTCGGGCCGTACCAGACGGTCGTGGAACCCGGCGAGCTGCTGGTGCAGCTCCGGGTGCCGATCCGCTCGTCAGCGTCGGCGTACCAGAAGGTGGAGCGGCGTGCCGGTGACTGGGCGGTGGCCGCCGCCGGTGCTGAGCTCCGGTTGCGCGACGGCGAGCTGGAAGAGGTGGGCATCGGCCTGACCGCGCTCGGCGCGCCCGGCTTCCACGCGCCCGAGGCCGAGGAGTTCCTCGTCGGCGGACCCGCGACGGACGAGCGGTTCGCCGAGGCGGGGCGGATCGCCGCCGAACACTGCAACCCGGTCGCCGACCAGCGTGGGCCGGTCGACTACAAGCGACACCTCGCGGCGACGCTGACCACCCGCGCGTTGCGTATCGCCCGGACCCGCTGGCACGGCCAGCACCACGAGGAGGCGTGACATGGAGATCACGGTTACCGTCAACGGCCGGTCCTACACCCGCGACGTCGAGCCACGCCTGTTGCTCGTGCACTTCCTGCGTGACGAGCTCGGGCTGACCGGCACCCACTGGGGCTGCGACACCTCGAACTGCGGCGCGTGCGTCGCCTGGCTCGACGAGGTACCGGTGAAGTCGTGCACCGTGCTCGCCGTCATGGCCGATGGGCACCGGGTGAGCACTGTCGAGGGGCTGGAGACCGCCGACGGGCTGGACGCCGTCCAGCGTGGCTTCATGGAGTGCCACGGCCTGCAGTGTGGCTTCTGCACGCCGGGCATGCTGATGACCGCGCGCTGGCTACTCGACCACGATCCCGCACCGTCCGAAGAGGACATTCGCGAAGCCGTTTCCGGGCAGCTGTGCCGCTGCACCGGCTACGAGAACATCGTGCGGTCGGTGCGCTGGGCGGCCGAACACGACACCGGGCGCGCCGCTGAGCCCATCACCGAGGAAGTCAGGGCGGAGGTGCGCAAGTGACCACCACCGAACGGCATGCGACGCCGATGGGCTACGGCCGCATGCCGCGCAAGGAAGACCCGCGCTTCATTCGTGGGCGCGGCACGTACGTCGACGACGTCACGCTGCCGGGCATGCTGCATGGCGCGGTGCTGCGAAGTCCGTACGCGCACGCCAAGATCCTCTCGATCGATGTCAGCGCTGCCAAGGCGCACCCGAAGGTCAGGGCCGTCATCACCGGCGCCGATCTCGCCGGGCTCGACCTCGCCTGGATGCCGACGCTGTCGCACGACGTGCAGGCCGTGCTCGCCACGGACAAGGTGCGCTTCCAGGGCCAAGAGGT
This sequence comes from Saccharomonospora sp. NPDC046836, assembly GCF_040645195.1. NCBI lineage: Bacteria > Bacillati > Actinomycetota > Actinomycetes > Pseudonocardiales > Pseudonocardiaceae > Saccharomonospora > Saccharomonospora sp. NPDC046836. The sequence goes on along the minus strand of NZ_JBEYXW010000031.1, from coordinate 47,416 downwards.
CGCGTTCGTCGTCGCCGAGGACCGGTACTCGGCGCGTGACGCGCTGGAACTGATCGACGTCGACTACGACCCGCTGCCCCCGGTCGTGGACGCGCAGCGCGCGCTCGATCCGGACGCCCCGGTGATCCGCGACGACCTGGCGGGCCGCACCGACAACCACATCTTCGACTGGGAGAGCGGGGAGAAGGCACTCACCGACGAGGTGTTCGCACGTGCCGACGTCGTCGCCGTGCAGGACATGCTGTATCCCCGCGTGCACCCCGCGCCGATGGAGACCTGCGGCGCGGTCGCCGACATGGACACGGTCACCGGCAAGCTGACCGTCTGGACCACCACGCAGGCCCCGCACGCGCACCGCACGATCTACGCGCTGGTCGCCGGGCTGCCCGAACACAAGATCCGCATCGTCTCGCCGGACATCGGTGGCGGCTTCGGCAACAAGGTCGGGATCTACCCGGGCTATGTGTGCGCGGTGGTCGGCTCCATCCTCACCGGTAAGCCGGTGAAGTGGGTGGAGGACCGCTCGGAGAACCTGATGAGCACGTCCTTCGCCCGCGACTACCACATGCACGGTGAGATCGCGGCCACCAGGGACGGGAGGATCCTCGGCCTGCGGGTGCGGGTGCTCGCCGACCACGGCGCGTTCAACGGAACCGCGCAGCCGACGAAGTTCCCCGCCGGGTTCTTCGGCGTGTTCACCGGCTCCTACGACCTGGAGGCAGCGCACTGCGAGGTCACCGGTGTGTACACGAACAAGGCGCCAGGCGGGGTGGCCTATGCCTGCTCCTTCCGGATCACCGAGGCCGTCTACCTGGTCGAGCGGATGGTGGACGTGCTCGCCTACGACCTCGGCATGGACCCGGCCGAGCTGAGGATGCGCAACCTGTTGCGGCCAGAGCAGTTCCCGTACCGGACCAAGACAGGCTGGGAGTACGACTCGGGCGACTACCCGCGCGCGCTGCGGGCCGCGCTGGAGCTGGCGCACTACGACAACCTGCGCGCGGAGCAGGCCGCCAAGCGGGAGCGCGAGGAGCTGATGGGCATCGGCGTCGCGTTCTTCACCGAGGCGGTGGGCGCGGGGCCGCGCAAGCACATGGACATTCTCGGCCTCGGCATGGCCGACGGCGCCGAGCTGCGCGTGCACCCCACCGGCAAGGCCGTGCTGCGGCTGTCCTGCCAGACGCAGGGGCAGGGCCACGAGACGACGTTCGCGCAGATCGTCGCCGAGGAGCTGGGGATCTCACCCGACGACATCGACGTCGTGCACGGCGACACCGACCAGACACCGTTCGGTCTCGGCACCTACGGCTCGCGTTCCACCCCGGTGTCGGGGGCGGCGACGGCCGTGGTCGCCCGCAAGGTGCGTGAGCGTGCCCGCATCGTCGCCTCGGCCATGCTCGAGGTGAGCCCGGACGATCTCGAGTGGGAGAAGGGCCGCTGGTTCGTGCGGGGCGACCCGGAGGCAGGCAGGACGATCCAGGAGATCGCACTGGCCGCACACTCGGATCTCGAGCTGCCGGAGGGCATCGAGGGGCAGCTCGACGCGACGTGTGTCTACAACCCACCGAACCTGACCTACCCCTTCGGCGCGTACGTGTGCGTGGTCGACGTCGACGCCGGTACCGGGCAGGTGAAGGTGCGTGACTTCATCGCGGTGGACGACTGCGGCGTGCGGATCAACCCCACGATCGTCGAAGGGCAGGTGCATGGTGGGCTCGCCGATGGCGTCGGTATGGCTCTGCTGCAGGTGATGGCTTTCGACGAGGACGGCAACCATTTGGGTGGGTCCTTTATGGACTATCTGTTGCCGACGGCCATGGAGTGTCCATCGTGGCGACTCGGCGAGACGGTGACACCGTCGCCGCACCATCCGATCGGCGCGAAGGGCATCGGTGAGTCGGCGACCGTCGGCTCACCGGCGGCCGTGGTCAACGCCGTGCTCGACGCGCTGCGGCCCTACGGCGTCCGGCACGCCGACATGCCGCTCACCCCGGCTGCGGTGTGGCGCGCCGCGCAAGGGCGTCCACTTCGGACGGATCTGGCGATCACATGACATCGGCGACTCCCGCGCTGCTCGCGCATGCCGAAGAGCTGCGGGCCGAACGGACCCCGTTCGTCCTCGCGACCGTCGTGCGCGCGCAGCGGCCGACAAGTGCCAGGCCGGGGGACCGGGCGCTCGTTTTCGCCGACGGAACCATCGAGGGTTTCGTCGGCGGCACGTGCGCCGAGTCGACGGTGCGCCTGCAGGGAATGCGGCTGCTCGCCACCGGTGAGTCGACGTTGCTGCGCATCACCCCGGAGGTGGCGGGAGAGACGGCGGGCGAGGGCATCGTCACGATCGCCAACCCGTGCCTTTCCGGTGGCACTGTGGAGATCTTCCTCGAGCCCCAGTTACCGCCCGCACTGGTGGAGGTGTTCGGTGACGCACCGATCGCCAGGGCCCTGCGCACGCTCGGCACCGCCCTCGGCTACGAGGTCCGTTTTGGACGGCCCGAGGCGGAGCTACCCGCGGACACCGATGCGGTGATCGTCGCCTCGCATGGGCACGACGAAGACATGGTGCTGCGTGCCGCGCTGGCTGCCGATATCGGCTACATAGGACTGATCGCGAGCCCGCGTCGTGGCCGGGCCGTGCTGGCCGCGCTCGATATGCCGGGCGTCGAGCGCATCCACACCCCGGCCGGTCTCGACATCGGCGCGCGGACCGCCGAGGAGATCGCCCTGTCGGTGTATGCCGAGCTGATCGCGATCCGCCCGCGGCGGCACCCGGCGGACTCGCCGGAACCGGCCGCGGCCCCGGCGGAGGCGACGGATCCGGTGTGCGGCATGCGTGTCGCCGTCACCGTGGGCGCGCTGCAGAGCACGCATGCCGGCCGCGTGCACTACTTCTGCGGGCCCGGGTGCCAGCAGGCGTTCATCGACGACCCGGCCCGCTACCTCACCGATGTATGACTTCGCGGACGTCCCGGCGCTGGCCAGTGCGCTCGACGACGCCGGGTACCTGACCGACGAGGCGCTGGCGACCGCGTTGTTCCTCGCCATCCGCATGACACAGCCGATCCTGCTGGAGGGCGAACCAGGCGTCGGCAAGACGGAAGCGGCCAAGGCACTGTCCCGGGTGCTGGACACCCCGCTGATCCGCCTGCAGTGCTACGAGGGGCTCGCCGCCGCCGACGCGCTCTACGAGTGGAACTATCCGCGACAGCTGCTGGCGATCCGGCTCGCCGAGTCGCGTGGTGCGGCACTCGCGGAGACCGACCTGTTCACCGACGACTACCTGCTGCGCAAACCGCTGCTCGCCGCGATCGACCATCCCGGACCGCAGCCTGCCGTCCTGCTGATCGACGAGGTGGACCGCGCCGACGACGAGTTCGAGGCGTTCCTGCTGGAGTTGCTCGCCGAGGCGACGGTGACCATCCCGGAGCTCGGCACGCGGCGGGCGGTCGTGCCGCCGATCGCGGTGCTCACGTCGAACCGGGCGCGGGAGTTGCACGACGCGCTCAAGCGCCGCTGTCTCTACCACTGGATCGCCCATCCCGGCGCCGATCGCGTCGCGGCCATCATCCGGCTGCGGGTCCCCGGTGTTGCCGACTGGCTCGCCGAGCGGGTCGCGGCCGCTGTCGCCCGGCTGCGCGATCTGCGGTTGTACAAGCAACCGGGGGTCGCGGAAGCGATCAACTGGGCAGGCGCACTGCACGTTCTCGGCGTCACCGCGCTCGACGAGCCGGCGGCGCGTCGCACACTGGCCGCGGTGCTGAAGTACGAGGAGGACCGCGCGGTCGCCGAAACGGCAGGACTTGCCGAGGTCGTCGGCGATGCTGGCTGAGCTGATCGCGCGGTTCTGCGAGGCGTTGCGCGCGGGTGGGTTGCCGGTCGGCGCCGATCGTGCCGCGCGGTTCGCCAGGGCGGTGGTCACCGTGTCGCCGGAGACCACCCGGCAGCTGTACTGGTGTGCATCGGCGACGCTGACCAGCGCGCCCGGCGACGTCGAGATCCTCGACCGGGTCTTCGCGGCGGTGTTCGGACCGATGACCAGTGAGCTCGCCGCTCCCGCCGTCGCCAGGGCTGCCGAACCGCAGTCCGCGTACGCCACGGCCGGCGGCACCGAGGCCACGGCGGGGAGCGTGGGCACCGGGCAGCACGGCGACGGGGAGCCACGGGAGGCCACGATGCCCACGCTCGGCTCGGCGGCGGAACGGCTCGCCACCCGGGACTTCGCCGAGCTGGACGAGGCGGAGCTCGCTCTGCTGGCCGAGGCGATGCGCCGGTTCCGGATCACTCCGCCGTTGCGGACCTCACGGCGGCAGCGCGCCGCCGCGACCGGGCGCTGGGTCGATATGCGCGAGACCCTGCGCCGAGCGCGTCGCACCGGTGCCGAGCCCGTGGTCGTGCGCAGGCGGGTGGCGCGCCGCAAACCCCGCAGGCTCGTGGTGCTGTGCGACATCTCCGGTTCGATGCAGGCGCACGCGCGGGCCATGCTCCAGCTGTTGGTGTGCGCGGCACAGGGTGCGCGCGCCGAGGTCTTCACCTTCGCCACCCGGCTCACCCGCATCACCCCGTTGCTGGCGGCCGACCCGGCGAAGGCGCTGCGCGAGGCGGGCGAGGCCGCGCCGGACTGGTCGGGCGGGACCAGGATCGGGGCGAACCTGCGCGAGTTCCTCGACCACTACGGTGCGAGGGGCATGGCACGCGGGGCGGTCGCGGTGATCATCTCCGATGGCTGGGAGGCCGGTGATCCGGCGGAGCTGGGACAGCAGATGGCGCGGCTGGCGCGGCTCGCCCACCGCGTCGTGTGGGTGAATCCCCGGACGGCCAAACCCGGTTACCGGCCACTTGCCGGTGGGATGGCTGTTGCTCTACCGTTCTGCGCTGCCGTGGTGAGCGCGCACCGGCTGGATGCGATCGCCGGGCTCATCGAGGCGATCGGTGACTCTTCGTAGCTTTACGGTTACGGGTCTGGCGCAGGCGGGTGGTTGCGGCGTCTGGGCCTGTCCTGGGCGCCTGGCGTCCGCTTACCCTGCCCGGAGTGCCTGACGCAATAGGCAAGGAGCACCCGTGGTACTCGGCATACCAAAGAAGACGCTGATCGTAGTCGGCGTTCTGGCGGGCGTCGTCGTGATCTACGCCCTCGGTTCGGACCAGAGCTCGTCGGGGGCGGAGGGCGCCGGGACGGCGGGGTGCCGCGTCGTGGTGACCGCGGACATCCTCAACGTGCGTGCCGAGCCCCGCATCGGCGCGGAGATCGTCGGCAAGTACCAGCACAACGCCGAGTCCGATGCGTCCACAGTGGTGCAGAACGGGTTCCGCCGGCTCGACGAGAACAGGTGGGCCGCCGAGGAGTTCCTCAGGCCGGTCGACGGGGCCAACTGCGGCTGACCCCGGCTCGTAGCAGCGCGCTGCCGCGCGCGATCACCAGCACAGCGCCCGTCACGGCCGCGACACCCAGCCAACCGAGGATGTCCGGCATTGCCCAGAACAGCTGCGAGAAGCTGAACACCCGGCCCGTGAAGGTTGCCGTGAGCGCGGGCAGGGCAGCCAGCAGCGCGGCCGGCGCGAGCATCCAGAGCACCCACAACGTCCACGGCGCTATCCGCCACCAGGTCGGTCTGCCCTGATGGCGGGTAGCCCAGCGGCGCGTTCGCGCCAGCCGCCATGACCGCAGTGCCACCGTGAGCACGCTGAGCCCGAGAAAGGTGTAGCTCAGCACCCGAAGCGGGATGCCACCACCGGGGTCCGTTCCGGTGAGGACGTTCGCGATGCGGCGCGCGAGGCCCTGCACGCCGGTCAGCGAGTGGTAGGAGTTGGCCAGCACTGCCACGCCGAGGTCGGCGCTGGGCAGCAGGGCCTGCTCGGCGTAGAACCCGGTCAGCACGCCGTTGTGCTCGAGCAACCCCTGATGTGCGAACCAGCCCATCGCGTAGCCACCGGGCACCGACGGCGGTGGCGTGTGCATGGTGGTGACGGCGCCCGCGCTGACCACCCGGACACCGTCGAGCGTGCCGCCGGAGAGCTGCATTTGCAGGAACCGGCCCAGATCACCGGCCGTCGTCACGACCCCGCCCGAGCCGGCGAGGTACCCGGCGGGCTCGTCGTGCGTGATCGCCGTGCCGACCGCGACGACGTGACCACGAGCCAGGCCGGGAGCGCGGGAGGGCAGCTCGGCGGTCGTGACCACGCTGGTGCTGTCCCGCATGCCGAGCGGTGTCAGGACCTGCGAATCCAGCGCCTCGGCGAACGGCCTGCCGCTGACCACCTCGACGATCCGGGCCAGCACGGCGTAGTTCGGGTTGAAGTAGTGGAACTGGCTCCCGGGCGAGCTGACCGGCTCGGCGTCGCGCAGGCTGGTCACCCGCTGCGCGATCGAATCCGGCTGGGGCAGCGTCATTTCCGGGAAGCCGGTGTCGGCGAGGCCACTGGTCTGGTTCAGCAGATGCCGCACCGTGATCCGGTCCGCGGCCGCCGGGGCCGCGGTGGTGAACTCCGGCAGGTAGCGGCGCACCGGGGCGTCGAGGGCGACCGCGCCGTCATCGACGAGGCGCAGAACGGCGGTGGCGGTGAGCGACTTGCTCAGTGAGGCGGCCAGGAACCGGGTGCGCGCGGTCACCGGGCGCCCGTCGCCCGCGTCGCCGTACCCACGCAAGTGGACGACGGTGTCGTGGTGGACGACCGCGAGTGCGAGGCCAGGCACGGCGCTGCCGCGCATTGTCTCGGCGACGAGCGTGTCGATGCGCGCGCGGTCGTCCATGGCCGGTGCCGCCACTGCCGCCGGTGCCGCCGCGCCGAGCAGGAGGGCCACTACGGCGAGCCCGCACGCCACGCGGATCATTCCGCAGAGTGTGCCACGGCCTGCGGTGTCGGTATGGCGAGGTAGCCTGCCGGGCGTGCTGACTGTGTCGACCGTCAACGTCAACGGCCTGCGGGCGGCCGCCAAGAAGGGCTTCACGGAGTGGTTCGCGGCCACGGGCGCGGATGTCGTTGCCTGCCAGGAGGTGCGCGCCGAAGCGAGCAGCCTGCCGGCGGGGCTGCGGGAACCGGACGGGTGGCATTCCGCGCACGCTGCCTGTTCGGTCAAGGGCCGCAACGGGGTGTCCGTGTACAGCTGCGTCGAGCCCGAGGCGGTGCGCATCGGCTTCGGTGAGGCCGAGTTCGAAGACAGCGGCCGCTACCTCGAGACGCACCTGCCGGGGCTAGTGGTTGCGAGCTTGTACCTGCCCAGCGGCGATGTCGGCACCGAGCGACAGGAGGAGAAGGAGCGCTTCATGGCGGCGTTCCTGCCCTATCTCGGTGAGCTACGCGGTAAGGCCGAGGCGGAGGGCAGGGAGGTGCTCGTCGTCGGCGACTGGAACATCGCGCATGCCGAGATCGACCTGAAGAACTGGAAGGGCAACCGGACGAACTCGGGCTTCCTGCCCGAGGAGCGGGCGTGGCTGGATCGCGTGTTCGGTGAACTGGGGTACGTGGATCTGCAGCGCAAGCTGGACCCAGCAGGCCCCGGCCCGTACACCTGGTGGTCCTACCGCGGCAAGGCGTTCGACAACGACGCGGGCTGGCGGATCGACTACCTGGCGGCCACACCCGGCCTCGCGCAGGCCTGCACGTCGGTGGTGGTGGAGCGGGCGGCGACCTACGCCGAGCGGTGGTCCGACCATGCCCCGGTGACGGCGACCTTCGACTGGGACTGGCCGCGGTAGGGCAGCGTTAGCTGCGCGGCAACTTCGGCTCGACGATCACGGCAAGCTGGTCGGCGACGATGCAGGAGTCCTCGGTGCGGAGGCCGGTGGCCGGGACGTCGACGCGCGAGGTAGCCGTTACTCCGATGGCGATCACACAGCCACCGGGGCCGGGTGCCTTCCCGATGTCGCGCCCGTTGGCTTGGGTGCGCTGGACTCCTTGGCCGATGTCGTTCATGTCGTCCACCCCCGCGTTCTCGCGGATGATCGTCGCGATGGCGGGGGCATCGTCAGAGCTGGACGCGCGGCGTGGATACCAGGCGCAGGTTCGCGCTGTACCAATCGTTTCGCGTTCTGGTGGCTTGTGGTTTCCGTATCTGGCGATCTCGCTGGTGTCCAGGAGCGTGCAGGGATCGAGGCCGGCGAGCGAAGCGCCGCCCTCATTAGAGGGGATTGCGTTGCTTGTTTCGCTCTGCGGGTTTTCCGGCACGGCGATGCCGCTCTCGTTGGTCGAGCATCCGGCCAAGGCAAGTCCGGCAAGCGCTGCGAATGACAGCACGGTGGTACATGCCCGAGAATTCACTATTGCTTCCATGTGCTTTGTTTCGCCCTCTGGAGTCGGTCCGACTCATCTTTCAAGCCTGACCGCGAATCGCGTTTCCGAGCCCGTATGTTCACGTCTAATAGATTCTCTGGCCGTCGGCAGCTCATGCAGAGCTGCTGCCAATTCAGCTCGCGTACTGCGAGAAGCGATTGCCGAGGGAAGTAAGGGCGACTTAGCCGCGCGGTACCGTTGGCTCGACAATCACGGCAAGTTCGTTAGCGACGGTGCAGGCGTCATCGGCTTCGATGCCGGTGACCTGGACGTCCACGCGTGAGGTAGCCGTCACACCGATGGCGATCACACAGGTACCAGGTCCGGCCGCCTGTGCGATGTCGCGCCCGTTGGCCTGCGTGCGCTGGACCCCCTGTCCGATGTCGTTCACGTCGTCGGCTCCCGCGTTCTCGCGGATGAGCGTTGCAATGGTTGGGATCTTTTCCGAACCCGATTCGCGGAGTGGGAACCAGACGCAGGCCCGTGCTGTGCCTACTGTCCTGTGTTCCGCCTCCTTGTGGTTTCCGTAGCGGTGGACGTCGCTGGTGTCCAGGAGCGTGCAGGGATCGAGGTCGGCTAGAGACGATCCATTACCGTCGGCTGGCGAAGAGGTCGTGGCGCTCGGCCCGCTGGTCACACTCGGTGTGTCGCTGCCACCCTGCGGCTCGGCCGTACCGTCCTCGCTGTCCGTGCATGCGGACACGAACAGTGACGCGACGACGAGCGGCAGTCCCGCGCGCATAAGACGACGCAAGGTCATTGCTCCCAAGGTTGCCACGCAGCCTGTGCGTTCTCTTCGTTCTCCCGGTACAAGCCCGCGGCGCGCTGGAGGGCCTCGACAGACTGTTCGAGCACAACGCGAAGCTGATCAATCACGGTGAGGATACCTTGCGGACCGTCCGCTCCTTGGCGGTCGTGTGAAGCGACGGTCCGCGCATACTCGCTACTGCCGAGCTGTGGGTCCAGGGCGAGTGCACCGGAGACGAACTGCAGGTCGTCCAGCTTCGCTCGGAAGCTCATGAGCGCGTCGATCAGCGGTCGTGCGCCTTCTTCGCTGAGTCTGAACCCGCCGTTCTTCGCGGCGCTCAGGAGCTTGTCCGACTCGGCCTTGGCCTTGGCAACCGACGCGGCATTGATCGTGGAACGGGTCATATCCGCGATCGAGTCGGTCCAACTAGTTGCGCCGTCACCGATTGGCGCGAAGAACCTTTCCTGAGCCATTCTCCCCCCAAAGTCGCGCTTCGTGACTCGATCGTCACCGTACCTGAGCCGTAGTGGCTGACAGGGCCGGTTTCGGAAAGTAGGAAAAATCCGAACCGCAAGCAGCGGAGGTCGTGGGCTTGTTGCCTCCAGCATCGTGTCGAATCTCGGGCCGGTGCGAGAGCGCAGTGGTCCGTTGCCTGCGCGCGCGCCTTAGGGGTCGTCTCCGCCTTGGTGGTAGCTGAGCAGCGGCAACGCCGGAATCCGCTACCCCGCGATCGGGTTAGCCCGTGCGGTCGCTAGTCTCTGCCAGACCCGCACGGATATCGACTGGGTTGACACGCTCGGTAGTTTTCCGTGTGGAAACACTCACTCTTTAGGGTGAGCTGCGTAGCAATGGCAGTCTCAACTCGGGAGGCACCCCGGTGCGCAACCCTGTCAGTGAGCCGGCTCGCCCGGTGACCCGCGTGCTGCGCGGTGCCGCCGTTCTGCTCGGCGTACCGGCCGCTCTGCTCGTCGCCGGTGCCGGTAGCGCCTTCGCCGCGCAGGCCGAGCCCAACGCGATGACGTTCGGGTTGCTCGGTCCCGTCGGCCTCATCGCCGTCGTGCTCGGGGTGCTGGGCATGACCGCCGGAGTCGTCCGGCAGCGGCGCAAGGCCCGCGCCAAGGCGGTCGTGCCTGCTGACGCGGCGCCCGCCGAGGCTGCCGTTTATTCCCGCGCCGCCGAGTAATCCGTCACAAGCGGCGGCCCTTACTGTGCCGTGACGGCGCGCCTAGTCTCGGAACATGGTTGATCCCGTTTCGATCGCGCCACCCGAGCCGCAACCCACGGCTTCCGCGATGCGCCGCGCGCTCAAGCGCGCCGCGGACGGCGTAGCACTCGACGTCACCGAATCCGCCGTGCTCCTGCATGCCCGCGGTGCCGACCTCGAACAGCTCCTGGCCGCGGCAGGTGGGGTCCGCGACGCCCACCTCGCAGATCAGGGGCGATCCGGGATCGTCACCTACAGTCGCAAAGTCTTCATCCCGCTCACCCGATTGTGCCGGGACCGCTGTCACTACTGCACTTTCGTCACCGTGCCGGGCAAGCTGCACTCGCTGTACCTCGAACGCGACGAGGTGCTGGACATCGCCCGCGCAGGCGCTGCCGCCGGCTGTAAGGAAGCACTGTTCACCCTGGGCGACCGTCCGGAGGACCGCTGGCCGCAGGCGCGGCAGTGGCTCGACGAGCGTGGCTATGAGTCCACAGTGGACTACCTGCGTTCCTGCGCGATCGCGGTACTGGAGGAGACCGGACTCCTGCCACATCTCAACCCCGGCGTGCTGAGCTGGGAGGAGCTGCAGCGGCTCAAGCCCGTCGCGCCGAGCATGGGCATGATGCTGGAAACCACCGCGGAACGGCTCTGGTCCGAAAAGGGCGGCCCGCACTACGGCAGCCCTGACAAGGAGCCCGCCGTGCGGTTGCGGGTGCTCGACGACGCCGGCCGCGTCGGCATTCCGTTCACCACGGGCATCCTGGTCGGCATCGGGGAGACGCTGACCGAGCGCGCCGAGTCGCTGCATGCCATCCGTGCCCGCGCCCGGCAGTACCGCAACATCCAGGAGATCATCGTCCAGAACTTCCGCGCCAAGCCGGATACCGCCATGCGCGCGGTGCAGGACGCGGACCTGCAGGACCTCGCCGCGACCGTCGCCGTGGCGCGGCTGCTGATGCCGCCGGGCGTGAGCGTGCAGGCGCCTCCCAACCTGGTCGGCGACGAGCACGCGTTGCTCTTGCGTGCCGGGATCGACGACTGGGGAGGGGTGTCCCCGGTGACGCCCGACCACGTCAACCCGGAGCGGCCGTGGCCGCAGATCGACGAGCTCGCCGGCTGGACCGCGGGTGCGGGCTTCACATTGCGTGAGCGGCTCACCGTGTACCCGAAGTACGTGCTCGGCGCCGAGAAGTGGATCGACGTGCGGCTGCACCAGCACGTGGCGGCGCTCGCCACTGCGGAGGGTCTCGGCGAGCAGACCGCGACGATCGAGGGCAGGAGCTGGCAGGAGCCCGACGGTGGCCTGGAGGTCTTCGGCCGCGCGGACCTGCACACGGCGATCGACACCGAGGGCCGCACCGCCGACCGGCGCGGCGACTTCGACAGCGTCTACGGCGACTGGGACATCCTGCGGGGCCAGGTGCCGACCTCGCCCGAACGCTTCGACACCGACGTGCGGGAAGGCCTGCGGCTGGCGGCCGACGATCCCGCAGCGCTGCTGGCCGAAACCAACACCGCGGCCGCGATGGCGTTGCTGACCGCCGAAGGCGAGGCACTGGAGACGATGACCCGGCTCGCCGACGAGCTGCGTGCGAGCGTGGTCGGCGACGACATCACCTTCGTCGTCAACCGCAACATCAACTTCTCCAACGTCTGCTACGTCGGCTGCCGGTTCTGTGCCTTTGCCCAGCGGGAACGCGACGCAGACGCCTACCGCCTCTCCACCGAAGAGGTCGCGGCGCGGGCTGTCGAGGCCGCGCGGGCCGGTGCGACCGAAGTGTGCATGCAGGGCGGCATCGACCCCAAGCTGCCCGTCGGCTACTACGCCGACGTCGTGCGCGCCATCAAGGCCGCCGTGCCGGACATGCACGTCCACGCGTTCTCCCCGATGGAGATCGTCTCCGCCGCCTCGAAAGCGGGCGTGAGCGTCGCGGAATGGCTCACCGAGCTGCGCGATGCCGGGCTCGGCTCCATCCCTGGCACGGCCGCCGAGATCCTCGACGACGAGGTCCGCTGGGTGCTCACCAAGGGCAAGCTCCCGGCGCAGACCTGGATCGACGTCGTGACCACCGCGCACCGTCTCGGCATCCCCTCGTCGAGCACGATGATGTACGGCCACGTCGACCATCCCGGCCACTGGCTCGGTCACCTGCGGGTGCTGGCCGGGATCGCCGAGGACACCGGCGGGTTCACCGAGTTCGTCGCGTTGCCGTTCGTGCACCACAACGCCCCCATCTACCTGGCAGGCGTCGCGCGCCCTGGACCGACGGTGCGCGACAACCGGGCGGTGCACGCGTTCGCCCGGCTTGCACTGCACGGCCGGATCGACAACGTGCAGTGCTCCTGGGTCAAGCTCGGAGATGAGGGCACCGCGCAGATCCTGCGGGGCGGCGCCAACGACATCGGCGGCACGCTGATGGAGGAGACGATCTCGCGGATGGCCGGCTCCGAGCACGGCTCCGCCCGCACGGTTGCCGAGCTCGAGCAGCTCGCCGGCCTCGCCGGGCGGCCCTCCCGCCAGCGCACCACCACCTACGGCAAGACACTGGCACCGCGGTAGAGGCAACCAGGGCGCACCGGCAGACGTGACCGCAGGCATGGGACAACGGAAGCCGGTGCGCTTCGGTGTGCTCGCCGCCACGGCGTTCGCCGTCGTGCCCGTACTCGTCGGCGTGGGCGTGTCACAGCTCGGCAGCGCCGAACCACGTGCCAACGCGCAAACAGAGGTGCAGCCGGCCACGACGGTGGCGGCGCCGACGACACCGAAGCTGCCGAGTGCGGGCGAGCTGCAGCGGCGGTTGCAGCAGCTCGGCCACCAGGTCCGTGAGGTCACCGGCACGATCGATGCGGAGACCCGGCACGCCATCGTGGCGTTCCAGAAGGTGCAGGGCCTGCCCCGTACCGGTGAGGTGGACGAGGCGACCGCCGAGGCGCTGGACGACCCGCGGGCACCGGTGATCCGCTCCGCCGCCGCTGGCTTCCACATCGAGGTGGACCTCACGACGCAGGTGGTCTACACGGTGGTCGACGGCGTGCTCGACAAGATCTACGACGCCTCGACAGGGCAGGAGCCCGCGAAGGCCACGCCCGAAGGCGAGTTCGCGATCCTGTACCAGATCGACGGGATGCGCTACGCCCGACTGGGCCCCATGTACCGGCCGAGTTACTTCACCTACGACGGCGTCGCCTTCCACGGCGCCGAGCCGGTGGAGCCGCAACCCGCCAGCAACGGGTGTGTGCGCCTGACCGATCCGTCCGTCGATGAGCTCTTCGGCCTGCTGACACCTGGAACGAAGGTGATCGTGCACCGTTCGTGACGCTTCGCGTTGCGCGTGTGATTACGCAGGGTTAGCGTCTGTACGTGACAGAACAGCAGGCCACGAAGGAGAAGTTGCTGCCGCGTTTGCGCCGGAAGTACCCGTGGCTGGATCACGTGCTCAGAGCCAACGACGCGTTCACCGAGCGCTACGGCAACCACTACGCAGCGGCCATCACGTACTTCTCGGTGCTCTCGCTGTTCCCACTGCTGATGGTCGGCTTCTCGGTGGCGGGCTTCATTCTCGCCGGTAACGAGACCGCGATGAACGAGCTACAAGCCAGCATCATCAACTCCGCTCCGGCAGGGCTGCGCCCCCTCCTCAACGAACTCGTCACCGCCGCGGTCGACTCCCGCGCCGGTGTCGGTGTGCTCGGGCTGCTGCTGGCGGCTTATTCCGGGCTCGGCTGGATGACCAACCTGCGCGACGCGCTCACCGCGCAGTGGGGGCAGGAGAAGAAACAGCTGCCTTTCCTGTCGACGAAGATCAAGGATCTCCTCGCGTTGGTGGGGCTCGGGGTTGCGCTCGTGGTGTCGTTCGGGCTCACCGCGGTCGGCGGCGGTGTCGGCAGTTCCCTGTTGCGGGTCGTCGGGCTCGACCAGCAGGTGTGGGCGCAGTTCATGCTCCGGGTGGCGACCATCGTGCTCGCACTGGCGGCCAACGTGGTGGTGTTCCTCTGGGTCATCTCGCAGCTGCCGCGGGAGAAAGTGAGCGTGCGCAGCGCTATTCGCGGTGCGGTCGTTGCCGCGATCGGCTTCGAGGTGCTCAAACAGGTCGCCACCATCTACCTGGCCAGTGTCCTCGGCTCGCCGGCCGGTGCGCTGTTCGGACCGATCATCGGTCTGCTCGTGTTCGCGAACCTGGTGTCGCGTTTCTTACTGTTCGTCACCGCGTGGACGGCGACGGCGCAGGAGAACGTCGTCCGCAGGATCGCACCGCCACCACCCACGGTGATCAGGCCGAACGTGACAGTGCAGCGCGGCCCCGGCGTCGGGCTCGCGGCGGGTGCGTTCGGCATGGGGGCGCTGCTGGGCTGGCTGGGGCGGCGTCGCGAGTGAATTAAGGTCACGCTGTAACCAAAGGGGTGAGCGTGAGCGACACGGTGACGCCGCGGCAGCAGTCGCGGTTGCCAAGGGAGATCTACATCCTGGCGGGGGCGAGCTTCCTCATCGCGATCGGCTACGGCCTGATCGGGCCCGCTCTACCCAGCTTCGCGGCGAGCTTCGACGTCGGTGTCACCGCGGCGTCGTTCGTGATCAGTGCGTTCGCGCTCGTGCGGTTGGTGTTCGCCCCGGCGAGCGGTCGGCTGGTGACCCGCTTCGGCGAGCGCCCGGTGTACCTGTGGGGCCTGTCGATCGTCGCGGTGGGCACGGTCGCAAGCGCCTTCGCTGGCGACTACTGGCAGCTGTTGCTGTTCCGCTCCGCCAGCGGGATCGGCTCCACGATGTTCACCGTCTCGGCGATCGGCCTGCTGATCCGGATCTCGCCGGCGCACCTGCGTGGCCGGGCGTCCGGCCTGTGGGGGACGAGCTTTCTGCTCGGCGGTATCGCGGGCCCGGTCATCGGCAGTGGCCTGGTGGCGGTGTCGCTGCGCGCGCCGTTCCTGGCCTACGGGCTCGCGCTGGTGGTGACGACCGTCTTCGTCTGGTCGCAGCTGCGGCACTCGGAACTGGCCTCGCGACAGGCCGATGACGGCGAGCCGGCGATGACGTTCCGGCAGGCGCTGCGCCACCCGACCTACCGCGCGGCGCTCGCGTCGAACCTGGCCAACGGCTGGGTGGTGCTCGGGGTGCGGATGTCGTTGATGCCGCTGTTCGTCACGGCGGTCCTGCTCAAGGACGAGTCGTTCACCGGCGTCGCGATGGCCGTGTTCGCCGCCGCCAACGCTGCCGCGCTACTCGTCGCGGGCCGGTTCGCCGACCAGCGTGGCAGGCGCCCGCCTGCGCTGGCTGGGCTCGCGCTGCTCGCGGTCGGCACGGTGTTGCTCGGCGTCACCAGCAATCCGTGGATCTTCCTGGCGGCCTCGCTGGTCGCCGGTGTGGGTTCCGGTGCGCTGAACCCGTCGCAGAACGCGGCCGTCGCCGATGTCCTCGGTGCGAAGGCGCGCGGCGGGTCCGTCCTCGCGGGCTTCCAGATGGCCGCGGATGTGGGTGCCATCGTCGGCCCGCTCGCCGCGGGTGTGATCGCCGAACGCTGGTCGTACCCGGCGGCGTTCACCATCACCGGTGGTGTGGCGGTGCTGGCACTGGTGCTGTGGCTCGTGGCGCGGGAGACGTTGCCGCGAACTGCCGACAACGATCCGGGCGCCGAGCACACAGCCCAGGACGCCACCGCCGACACCTGCGGTGAAGCCCGCGGCGGCTGACGCCGGTGACCGTCACTCCGGGCGCTGGAGCAGGCCGCGGCGGTGCGCGACGAACAAGCCGACGCCGACGATCACGATGACGATGAGGGTGACGATCCAGCCGGTGGTACCGAAGGGATCCGTCATGCTGGAGCCCGCAGCCGCCGGGCTGTGCTGCGCCGCGGTCGTGGCGTCCGGCGCGCTGACCGGCGCCGTGCTGACCTGGCCGACCGGTTCCGTACCCGCCGTGGCCAGCGCGAAACCGTAGTCGAGCAACTGCATGGCTTGAGCGGAGACGAGGACCGGGCGCTGTTCGGCGCGCAGCAGCACGAGGGAGATGCGTTTGCCGTCCCGCTCCGCGGCGCCGACATAGGTGTGCCTGGCGTCATCGGTGAACCCGGTCTTGCCGCCGACGAACCCTGCGTAGGCAGCCCACAGCTTGTTGTCGTTGTAGATGGGGTAGCTGGGTTCGCCGGTGCCACCGGGGAAATCGAGGTGCTTCGTGCCGACGGCGTCGGCGTAGGCCGGCTGCCGCATCGCATAGCCGAAGATCAGGCTCGTGTCGTAGGCCGAGGTCATCATCCCCGGTCCGTCCAAACCGGACGGCGTCGCCGCACGGGTGTCGGTGGCGCCGAGACGCTCGGCCAGTGCGTTCATCTTGCCGACCGCCGTGGGTACGCCACCGAGCGCCGTGGCAAGCGCGTGCGCGACATCGTTGCCGGAGCGCATCAGCAGCGCGTGCACCAGAACATCCACTGTGTACTGGGAGCCGGCGACGATGCCGACGCAGGTGCACTCCTGGCTGGCGTCCTCCACCGTCGGAACGACCACTTTGTCCGGTGGGAGTTCCTCGATCACCGCCAGTGCGAGCAGTGTCTTGATCAGTGAGGCCGGCCGCTGCCGCCCATGCGGATCCTTCGCGGCGAGCACCGCGCCGGTGTCCATGTCCTGCAGCAGCCACGATGCCGCGGTGCCGAGTTCGGGCGGGACCGGTGTGCCGGAGGGCAGCACCAGGCCGCACTCGGCCATGCGCGCGCCGCCCGCGGGGTTGGCCGGCACCGGTAGCGGCGGGGGAGACGGCTGGCCCGGCGGCGGCTGCTCGGAAGTGTCCACCGGGGGCGGCGGCAGCAGCCGGTTCGGGCAAGCCCCGGCCTGCGCTTCGGTGGTTTCCTGCGCGATCGCGGGCGGCCCCGCGGTGGCCAGCAGGCCACAGAGCAGGGCGAGGATCAGGACCCTGATGGGAAAGGCACGACGCACCCGTGCAGGCTAGCCTTCGGGGTGCGAGCAATACTTGCGGGTATGCGGATGTCTCGCCGTACATCACTCTTTCTGCTGGCTTTCGGCGTGTGGTCCTGGATCATCTGGATCACCTTCGTCAGGAACCTGTGGAGCAGCGACAACGCCTGGACCGCCGACGGTTCGCCGACCTCGTTCTTCGTGGTCCACCTTGTCCTTGCCGTGGTGTCCTTCGTGCTGGGCACGATCATCGGTGTGCTCGGCTGGCGTGGGTGGCGTGCCGCGCGTCACCGTACGGACGCGTGACCGGCCGGAACTCTCGGTAAACTCGGTCGCGTCCTGAAGACGTGACTTCACCGCAGGTGTACGGCCCCGGAGACCCCCAACCACAGCCCACCGCCCGACCTGCGCACAGCAAGCGGCTGGTCGTGCTCGCGCTCGCCGCGGGGTTGCTGCTGGGCGGCGGTGGGGTCGGCCTGGCGTGGCTGCTGACGTCGTCGGAGGCTGAGGGCGCAGCGGCGGACGCGGAGGCCGCGTGCACCGTTGTCCGGCGCACGACCGACCTCGACCCCGTCGAGAACGTCGCCGCTTACCGGCGCTGGGCCGGCGCCGCCGAGATCGCCGCAGCGGGCGAGGCCGACAAGCGCTACCAGCCGCTCGCCGATGCCGTGCGCAAACCCGTCAACATCCTGCAGCAGATGATGAGCACCGACAGCCAGGAGTACACCGACGCGCTGTCAGCGGCCCGGCAGGCCTGCGCCGACCTCTGAGCCGGGCCGGAAAGCACCCAAGGCCACCATAGTTGCGCCCACCCGTCTCCCACCGCCACCCAAACGGAGACGCTTCGCGTCGCGGTGTTTGACAAGTGCAACCATGGTGGCCTTGGGGGACCAAAGGGTGCCTCAGACGCGGCGGAACAGCAGTGCGCGCTTGACCTCCTGGATTGCCTTCGTCACCTGGATGCCGCGGGGGCAGGCGTCGGTGCAGTTGAAGGTGGTCCGGCAGCGCCACACGCCCTCGGCGTCGTTGAGGATGTCCAGCCGCTCCTCCGCTCCCTCGTCACGGGAGTCGAAGATGAACCGGTGTGCGTTGACGATCGCGGCAGGCCCGAAGTAGGAGCCGTCCGCCCAGTACACCGGGCACGACGATGTGCACGCCGCGCACAGGATGCACTTGGTGGTGTCGTCGAAGCGCTCCCGGTCGGCGGCCGACTGGATCCGTTCGCGGGTGGGCTCGTTGCCGTAGGCGATGAGGTACGGCTTCACCGAACGGTAGGCCTCGAAGAAGGGCTCCATGTCGACATAGAGGTCCTTCATCGTGGGCAGGCCCTTGATCGGTGCGACCGTGATCGTCGTCTGCTTGCCGCGCTTCGCCAGCAAGTCCTTCACGAGCACCTTGCAGGCCAGCCGGTTGATGCCGTTGATCTGCATCGCGTCCGAGCCGCAGATGCCGTGTGCGCACGAGCGCCGGAACGACAGCGTGCCGTCGACATAGTTCTTGATGTTGAACAGCAGGTTCAGCACGCGGTCGGTCGGCAGCGCCGGGACGTCGTAGGACTCCCAGTGCGGCTCGTCGTCGACCTCCGGGTTGAAGCGCAGGAGCTTCACCGTGATGGTGATCGAGCCCTCCGGCGCGGGGATCTGCGACGTGTCGTGAACCGCGTTCTCAGCTACCGCAGTCATTTCGCTCCCTCAGCGGGAAAGAGTGCTTCGGTCGACATCAGTACTTCCGCTCCATCGGCTCGTACCGGGTGAAGGTCACGGGCTTGTAGTCCAGCCGGATGTCCGAGATGAACCCGGTCAGGCCCAGCGGGGCGTCCGGGTCCGCCTTCTCCGGAAGGACCTTGTACGACATCGAGTGCCGCATGAAGTTGACGTCATCCCGGTTCGGGTAGTCCTCGCGAGCGTGCCCGCCGCGGGACTCCTTGCGGGCCAGCGCCGCGTTGACCAGGATCTCGGCGAGGTCGAGCAGGAAACCGAGCTCGATCGCCTCGAGCAGATCGGTGTTGTACCGCTTGCCCTTGTCCTGCACGGAAATCCGGCCGTAGCGCTCCTTGAGCGTCTGCACGTCTGTGAGCGCCTGCTTCAGCGTGTCCTCGGTGCGGTACACCGCCGCGTTGGAGTCCATCGTCTGCTGCAGCTCGGTGCGGATGTCGGCGACCCGCTCACCACCGTGCGCGGTGCGCAGGTGCTCGACCATGCCCTCGACCAGCGTCGCCGGGTCGTCCGGCAGCTCGACGTGCTCGTGGCCGGCCGCGTACTCCGCGGCCGCGATGCCCGCGCGCCTGCCGAACACGTTGATGTCCAGCAGCGAGTTCGTGCCGAGCCGGTTCGCGCCGTGGACGGACACGCAGGCGACCTCACCGGCGGCGTAGAGGCCCGGGATGACGTTGTCGTTGTCCCGCAGTGCCTCGCCGTGCACGTTGGTCGGGATGCCGCCCATCGCGTAGTGCGCGGTCGGGTACACCGGCACCGGCTCCTCCACCGGGTCCACGCCGAGGTAGGTGCGCGCGAACTCGGTGATGTCCGGGAGCTTCGTCTCCAGCACCTCCGCGCCGAGGTGGGTGCAGTCGAGGAGCACGTAGTCCTTGTTCGGCCCCGCGCCCCGGCCCTCCAGCACCTCGAGCACCATCGACCTGGCCACGATGTCGCGCGGTGCCAGGTCCTTGATGGTCGGGGCGTAGCGCTCCATGAACCGCTCACCCGAGGCGTTGCGCAGGATCGCGCCCTCACCGCGGGCACCCTCGGTGAGCAGGATGCCGAGGCCGGCGAGGCCGGTCGGGTGGAACTGGTAGAACTCCATGTCCTCCAGCGGCAGGCCCTTGCGCGCGTAGATGCCCATGCCGTCGCCGGTCAGGGTGTGCGCGTTCGACGTGGTCTTGAAGACCTTGCCGAAGCCGCCGGTGGCGAACACGATCGACTTCGCCTGGAACACGTGGATCTCGCCGGTCGCCAGCTCGTAGGCGATGGCGCCGGAAGCCACCGGGCCGTCGGCGGTGTCGGTCAGCATGATGTCGAGGACGTAGAACTCGTTGAAGAACTCGATCCCGTGCTTGACGCAGTTCTGGTACAGCGTCTGCAGGATCATGTGGCCGGTACGGTCAGCCGCGTAGCAGGCCCGGCGCACCGCGGCCTTACCGTGGTCGCGGGTGTGCCCGCCGAAACGCCGCTGGTCGATCTTGCCCTCGGGGGTCCGGTTGAACGGCAGCCCCATCTTCTCCAGGTCGAGCACCGCGTCGATGGCCTCCTTGGCCATGATCTCCGCGGCGTCCTGGTCGGTCAGGTAGTCGCCACCCTTGACGGTGTCGAAGGTGTGCCACTCCCAGTTGTCCTCCTCGACGTTGGCCAGTGCGGCACACATGCCGCCCTGCGCCGCGCCGGTGTGCGAACGCGTGGGGTAGAGCTTGGTGAGAACTGCCGTGCGGGCGCGCTGCCCGGCCTCGATGGCCGCGCGCATACCGGCGCCGCCCGCTCCGACGATCACCACGTCGTATTTGTGAAACTGCATGTCGGGAACTCCGTGTGGTGAGTGTCAGCTGGCCGGGATGTTGGGGTCGAAGGTGAAGATCACCAGCGTGCCGAGCACGAGAATCACGGCCATCGAGACGTAGAGCACCATCTTGAGCCAGAACCGCGTGACGTCCTTGCGCGCGTAGTCGTCGATGATCGTGCGCAGGCCGTTGCCGCCGTGCAGCTGTGCCAGCCACAGCATGGACAGGTCCCAGAGCTGCCAGAACGGTGACGACCACCGGCCGGCGACGAAGGCGAAGTTGATGCGGTGCACGCCGCCGTCGAGGATGTTCATGATGAACAGGTGGCCGAGCACGAGCACCACCAGAGCGAGGCCGGAAATGCGCATGAACAGCCAGCTGTAGAGCTCGAAGTTGCTCCGCCTTGCGGCGGGCCTGCGCGGCGAGCGCGGCTTGTCGAGTGCGAGCGCTTCAGCCATCAGTTGCCGCCTCCGAACAGGTCACTCACGGTGCGTTCGAGCATGAAGTAGGTGCCCGGGATCATCACAACGACCCAGATGCCGATGATCGACCAGAGCATCGGGCGCTGGTACTTCGGTCCCTTCGACCAGAAGTCCACGAGGATCACTCTGATGCCGTTCAGCGCGTGGTAGAGCACGGCGCCGACGAGCGCGACCTCGAGGAGGTTGACGATCGGGCTCTTGTAGGTCTCGATGATCTCGTCGTACGCATTGGGTGACACGCGCACGAGTGCGGTGTCGAGCACGTGCACGAACAGGAAGAAGAACGTGAGCACGCCGGTGATGCGGTGCAGGACCCAGGACCACATGCCAGGGTCGCCGCGATAGAACGTTCCGCTCCGGCGTGAGGCGCCCGCCCGATCACTCGCTCCCGTCCCGGGGACGGTGCTCGCAGTGGTGGACATCGGTGTACGGCCTCCAACGTCACTGATGGACTTGAGCCCGGCGGACCGCGACTTTGCCGAGGTCAGGGTCGTCGAGCGTGGATATGAGGGGATGCTAGACCCGTAGCACCGGGGTGACTGAACCTCGGGTTGTTCTGTGTGATCGACCAGACAATTCATTCGATTCAGAAAGCCTTGTGAATGCGAGCCCGATCACACCATTGCGTGCATTTTGCGTGCGAACTCCGCAGGCGTGCCGGGCGCCGCGGTGATCCACCGGTCGCGGCCATCGCCGTCGCTGCTGAGTAGCCAGCGACCGTCCGTGGTGTCGAGGTAGGTGAGCGGGGCGCTCTTTTCAGTACCGGACCGGGCGTGCACCTGCCCACCACCGAAGCGCGGCAGGTCGAGCAGTGTCAGGAAGCGCCGGGCCTCCGGCGTGCATGGCTCACCGGTGACCCAGGGCGCTTCGGCCTCCGGCAGGCTGATGCTTGCCGCGCCGCCTGCCGGAACAGCGCGGATCTGGTCGAGCCACGTTTCGGCCATGCGATCGGCCTGCGCCGGCATGAACCGCACCCAGTTGCCCCTGCGCAGAACGAGCACGCAGCTGCGGCCGGAGCCCGCCACGGAGAGGGCGTAGTTGCCGTACTCCTCGTCCTGGACCCAGCCGAAGTATTCGCGCGCCGGTCGCGCTATGACGTTGAGCACGTCGTAGAAGTCGTCGTCGAGCCGGTCCCTCGTGAGGAGCCGCTGCCCCGCGAGGTCCTGGTTCACCGCCTCGTCCAGCCGGGCGCGCGACTCCGGCGGGAGCCAGACGTCGTCGCCGGCCAGGATCTCCGGTGCGTGCCCGATGTTGTGCTTGGCCAGAGTGTGCAGCACCGAGACGCGGTGCAGCATCACGTCGTCACGCCACACGGTCACTTCTCGCCGATGACCGGAGGCGCGGTCCTGCCGAGTTCGCCGACGAACACGTCGTGCGGGTCGTACTCCTGCAGGTAGTCCGGGCGCCGGTGGTCCTGGTCCTCGGCGTTCTTGCCCCTGCCCGCGGCGCCGGGGCCGACCATGCCGCCTGGACCGCCACGACCAGTCGTCGCGGCCTGCTGCGCACCAGCGGCGGCAGGGCCGCCGGGGCCGCTCACCGGTGCCGCGCCGGTACCACGACCACCACCGAGCACCCCGCCTGTGCCCCTGGCGCTTTCGCCGGGGCCGGGGCTGGCTCCGGCGCCACTGCCGACACCGGCGAATCCGGATCCAGGGCGTGCTGTCACGGGTCCGGAGCCGGTTCCCGGCCTGCCGGTCACGGTTCCGGAGCCGGTTCCTGGGCGTCCGGTCACCGTGTCCGAACCGGTCCCGGGTCGTCCGGTCACGGGGCCTGAACCGGTTCCAGGGGCGTACAGTCCGCCGCCGATGCCGGTCGTACCTTGGGCAGGCGTGCCGCCGCCCGGTACCTGCGGTGCGGTCGTGCCCGGCCCCTGCCCGGTCCCGATGGGGTTGGTGGTGCCGCCGCTGCCGGGGCGCACGTACCCGGAGCTGCTGGTGCTGTCCGACTCGGCGCTGGCCGCGGGAGCCGATACGGTCCTGCCTGCCGGCCGGGTGCGGAGCGCATGGGTACCGTCCGGGTCGACGAAGCCGCCGGCTGGAGCCGTCGCCGAAGGCGGGGGACCGGCGTAGGTGGCGCCTGGCGCCGGGATGCCGTTTGCCGGTCGCCCGCCGGATGACTCGACGGTCGCGGATGTCGTCGTGATCTCCATGCCGTCGGTATTGGCGAGCAAATTGCTGTAATCGGTAGGCATGGTGTTGCCGACCAGCCCGGACTGGCTGTAATACATTTCGTATACGTGCTTGTTGTTCTCGGACGCTTCCTGATATGCGGCTGACTTCGCGGCATAATCGGTGAGCATCGGAAAGGCCGAGGTGACGAATTCGGCTTTGCTGGGATTCTCGGGTACCTCGACGACACTGTTCTTGGCATGCTGGAACACATCGGTCTGCATCGCAAGCATCGAGTGCGAGATCTGCAATTGATCGGCGGCATTCTCCGCGACGCGCGACACCGGTGTGGCGGCGTTGGCCGCCCCCGCACCGGCTTCGCCCTGCCAGCCGGAGGCGACATCGGCATGCTGTTGGGCGATCAGGTCCATGATCTCGCCGTGCAGCTCGGCTTGCGCGGCCGAACCGTCACTCGCCGCGGCCACGGTTTCGGCCCCGGGCCCGGTGGTGAGGTCGATGTAGATCTGTTCCGGTGACCGGCCGGTGTTGAAGATGTCACCGATCAGCGATCCGATATCCGCCATCACGCGCCCCCTCGCATGGTGTCCAATGTCATTCCAGCAATGGTATGTGCCACTTCGCACGGGTCTGTATTGCCGATTTTGGATGGAGACTGGCCGACGCCGACTTGGTAGACGAGCTCGTCGGTTACGCCGACAAGTACCAGGCAGGTACCGGTCTCACGGTCGTCCGAACCACCGTAGGCGACCGTGGGGTTTCCGTCGATGGCTGGCAGCTCTTCGAAAAAGTCGGTGTCAGCTCGATTTGCATAGAAGGGTGACAATCCCTGCTTGAAATTGCTTGCCCAGAGAATTCCGAGAGTGGCGCCGCGCCCGTCACGCCAGTTGCAGGCGGGGCCTGTTGTGCCGTCGCGTGCTTCGCCTTGGAGTGGTTCGCCGAAGAGTTCCCGCACTTGTTCCGTGGTGAGCATTGAGCAGGGGTTGTCTTGGAAGCGTCGGGCGTCTTCGATGGGGTTCTGGACTTTCGGTGCGCCGTAGGCGGGTAGGCCTGACGTTGCCGTCGTTGTGGGCGCAGACGTCGTGGGCGTGTCTGAGCTGGTCGTGCTGGCTCGTGGTGTTCCTGCTTCGGTGCTGGTGCAGCTGGCGATGAGTGCAGCGGCGATCAGCGCGAGGGCCGCGAGGATGCGGGTGCGCATCAGATGGTCCCGCCTTCGTTGCCTGGGTTAAGGCTTCTGGCTGTTGCTGCGGTTTCGTCCTCGTGCTCGGTGTAGGTGCCCAGGGCTTTCCGGCAGTGGTCAGCCTGTGTTTGGCAGTACGCGCGCATGGACTTCATCATGTTGAGGTAGGCCTGACCGGATGCGTTGGCCTTGTCCGCCATCGCCCCACTGGCCAGGTCAAGACCCGGCCCCACGACTTTGGTCAACGGCATTGCCTCTCCGATCGCGTCACGGCACCGGTCTGCGATGAGTTGCCAGCGGTCGGCTATGCGTGTCAGCGTGCCTTCGTCGTAGGCGAAGCTGCCGAGCTGGTTGGTCGCCTGGCCGATTTGTTCGACCCAGCCGGCTGGGTTGGCCTTGTCCTTGTTTTGCGCGCTCTCGTCGACCCACACGGTTTTCGCTCCCCAACGTCCGCCTGGTGGCTTCGACGACTGATCGTAGACGGCTGGTTCCGGTTTGTGGCGGCTTTGTCGTCTTTTGATCACTCACCGTATGCAGTTGATCGCTGGGTGACTTGGCAACAAACATTTGGGTTACGCACGGTGGCGTCCGTATGCCGCATATCAGGAGCAGGCGGTACCGTTCGCCAGTCGGCCCGGCAGGAGCGCCGGGCCGTTCTCAGTTCGTCCGCTGGAACAGCGGGGAGGGAGACACACCGTGCGTCGAAAGCGTGGTGGAGCGCTGGCGGCAATCGCCATGGCCGGCGTGCTGGCATTGGCCGGATGCGGGTCGTCCAGCGATGGCGACAGTGGTGCCGAGGGCGGGGACGCAGGCGCCCTGAAGATCGGCCTTGCCTACGACATCGGCGGCCGCGGCGACCAGTCGTTCAACGACTCCGCCGCGCGTGGACTCGACAAGGCCACGGCGGAGTTCGGCATCGAGGTGACCGAGCTCGAGGCCAGCCAGGGCGAGACCGACGCGCAGAAGGAGGACCGGCTGCGGCAACTCGCCGAGGGCGGCTACAACCCGATCATCGCGGTCGGGTACGCCTACGCGGGGCCGGTGGGCAAGGTCGCGACGGACTTCCCCGAGGTCAAGTTCGCGATCATTGACGACTTCACGCCCGGGACCGACACCGGCGACAACATCGCCAACCTGACCTTCGCCGAGGAGCAGGGTTCCTTCCTGGTCGGCGTGGCCGCCGCGCTGAAGAGCGAGACCGGCAACGTCGGGTTCGTCGGTGGCGTGAACACGCCGCTGATCCAGAAGTTCGAGGTCGGCTACACCGCCGGCGTCAAGGCCGTCAAGGCGGACGCGACCGTGCAGGTCAAGTACCTGACCCAGCCGCCGGACTTCTCCGGGTTCAACGACCCGGCCAAGGGCCAGACCGCCGCGAACGGCATGTTCGACGCGGGTGCCGACGTGGTCTACGCGGCCGCCGGTGGTTCCGGTAGCGGTGTGTTCCGTGCCGCCAAGGACAAGGGCGCGATGGGCATCGGTGTCGACTCCGACCAGTACAACCTGCCCTCGCTGGCCGACGTCAAGGACGTGATCATCACCTCCATGGTGAAGAGCGTCGACGTTGCGGTCTACGACTTCATCCAGTCCGTGCGGGACAACGCCTTCAAAGCCGGCAACACCGTCTACGACCTGCAGGACGGTGGCATCGACTTCTCCACGAGCGGCGGCATGATCGACGACATCAAGCCGCAGCTCGACGAGTACAAGCAGAAGATCATCTCCGGCGAGATCTCGGTCCCATCGACCACGTGAGCCGGGCATAGCCGAGCCGAACGGGCCCGAGGTGACCCCTCGGGCCCGTCGGTGTTCGCGAGCAAGGAGCGTGCACCATCAGTAGCAGCGAATCAGCGCTTGCCGTCGAGCTGAGAGGCATCACCAAACGCTTCCCCGGCGTCGTCGCCAACTCCGACATCAACGTGCGCGTCCGAAGCGGCACCGTGCACGCCCTCGTCGGGGAGAACGGCGCCGGCAAGTCGACCCTGATGAAGATCCTCTACGGGATGCAGCGTCCTGACGAGGGAACGGTCTCCATCGACGGCAAGCCGGTCGACTTCCACACTCCCGCCGACGCCATCGCCGCCGGCATTGGCATGGTCCACCAGCACTTCATGCTCGCCGACAACCTCACGGTGCTCGAGAACGTCGTGCTGGGCAACGAGCCGAGGGCAGGCGCCGGCATCGACTTCTCCGGCGCGCGGGCCAGGATCAAGGAGATCTCCGCGCGGTACGGACTCGGTGTCGATCCCGACCGGCTCGTCGATGAACTCGGTGTCGGTGAGCGGCAGCGCGTCGAGATCCTCAAGGTGCTCTATCGCGGTGCCCGCATCCTGATCCTGGACGAGCCCACGGCCGTGCTGGTGCCGCAGGAGGTCGACGAGCTGTTCGGCAACCTGCGCGAGCTCAAGGCCGAGGGGCTGACGATCCTGTTCATCTCGCACAAGCTCGACGAGGTGCTCTCCGTGGCCGACGACATCACGGTCGTCCGGCGGGGCACGACGGTCGCGAGCGTGCAACCCGGTAAGGTCACCTCGCGCCAGCTCGCCGAGCTGATGGTGGGTAGCGCGCTGCCGGTGCCGGAACTGCGTGAGTCGACCGTCACCGACGAGCCGGTGCTGCAGGTGTCCGGTCTCACGGTGACCACTTCGGACGGTCGCACCGTCCTTTCCGATCTGTCGTTCACCATTCACGCCGGCGAAGTGCTGGGCATCGCGGGCGTCGAGGGCAACGGGCAGGCCGAGCTGGTCGAGGCGCTGATGGGCATCCGGCCACTGCAGGCGGGACAGATCCGCCTGCGGGGCACCGACATCACGAAGCTGTCGACCCGCAGGCGCCGGGACGCCGGAATCGGATACATCCCGGAGGACCGGCACCGCCAGGGCGTGCTGCTCGAGGCGACGTTGTGGGAGAACCGCGTCCTCGGCCACCAGACGAAGGCGCCGAGCGCACGTGGCGTGCTGATCAACCGCGCGGGTGCCCGTGCCGACACCGAACGCATCGTCGCCGAGTACGACGTCCGCACGCCCGGCATCGACGTGGCCGTCGGCGCGCTGTCCGGCGGCAACCAGCAGAAGCTCATCGTGGGCAGGGAGATGAGCGGCAATCCGGTGCTGCTGATCGCATCCCACCCCACGCGTGGCGTCGACGTCGGCGCGCAGGCCGCGATCTGGGAGCACATCCGCAAGGCCCGCGCCGAGCACCTGGCCGTGCTGCTGATCTCGGCCGACCTGGACGAGCTCATTGGCATGTCCGACAGCCTGTCGGTGATCCTGCGCGGCAAGCTGGTGGCATCGTACGACCCGAACGCCGTGACGCCCGAGGAGCTGGGCTCGGCCATGACGGGTGCAGGGGAGGGGGCGTGATGGGACGGATCTCGCTGCGCTCGGTGTCGCTGGGGCTCGCCGCACCCGTTGGCGCGCTGGTGTTCGCACTGATCGTCTGCGGCACGATCCTGTCGATCACCGGGCACCCGCCGCTCGGGGTGGCCGAAGACATGATCGGCTCGCTGGAGCGGCCGCGCACCATCGCGAACTCGCTCAACAGCGCAACGACCTACTACCTGTCCGCGGTCGCGGTGGCGATCGGTTTCAAGATGCGGTTGTTCAACATCGGCGTCGACGGGCAGTACCGGCTCGCCGCGATGCTCGCGGCCGCGCTCGCCGGTGCGTCCTTCATGGACTCGCTGCCGTCGGTCCTGCGGATCGCGATGACCATCGCGGCCGCCATGCTCGTCGGGGCACTGTGGGCTGGCATCGCCGGGTTCCTCAAGGTCACGCGTGGCGTGAGCGAGGTCATCTCGACGATCATGCTCAACGCGGTCGCGACCGCGCTGGTGGCGTTCCTGCTCAACCCGAACCGGCTCGCGGTGACGACGGCGGGCAGCAACAACATCGGCACGGCTCCGATCACCGAGGGTGGCCAGGTGCCCGGCATCCCGTACGAGGGGTCCTCATCGGACGTCTTCGGGCTGATCGTGCTCGCGGTGGCCGTCGGTGTCGCCTACTGGTTCATGCTCAACCGCACCAGGTTCGGCTTCGACCTCAAGGCCACGGGTGAGTCCGAGTCGGCAGCAGTCGCCAGTGGCGTGAACGTCAAGAAGATGGTCGTGGCGAGCATGCTGCTCTCCGGCGGCGTCGCGGGTCTCGTCGGGATTCCGCAGCTGCTGGGCGCTTCGCACTCGTACTCGCTGGACTTCCCGGCTGGTCTCGGGTTCACCGGTATCGCGATCGCGCTGCTCGGACGCAACCACCCCATCGGGATGGCGTTCGCCGCGCTGCTGTGGGGCACGCTCGACCAGACATCGAATGTCCTAGACCTCTCCGGCGTGCCTAAGGAAATCGTCGTGATCATGCAGGGCGTGATCGTGCTGTCCGTGGTGATCGCCTACGAGCTGGTGCGCCGTTACAAGCTGCGGCTCGAACAGCACGACGTCGGCCGCGCGCTGGGCACCACGAAGTCGCCTGAGGAGGTGGGGGTGTGAGTAGCGCAAGTTTGGCAACCGGGCCCCAGCAGAGTGTGGCGGCACCGGTGCGCCGGCGGCGCTCGCCCAGCATCTACCTGATCGTCGCTGTCGCGGCGCTCGCCGTGGTGTCCCTGGTACGTGTGCTGACCGGCGCGGGCGATCTGACCTCCAGCGGCACCGTGGCCGCGGCGCTGACGGCCGCGGTCCCGATCGCGCTGGCCGGCCTTGCCGGGTTGTGGTCCGAACGGGCCGGCGTGATCAACATCGGTCTCGAGGGCATGATGGTGCTCGGCACCTGGGGCGCCGGGTTCGCGGGCTACCAGTGGGGCCCGTGGGCCGGGATCGTGGCCGGCGTCGTGCTCGGCGCGATCGGCGGGCTGATCCATGCGGTGGCGACCGTGACGTTCGGTGTGGACCAGATCATCTCTGGTGTCGCCATCAGCCTCGCGGCGCCCGGGCTGACGTTGTTCCTGGCGAAGCTGTACTTCAGCGACGCACCGGGCGGTGGGCAGAAGCAGTCGCCGCCGATCGAGGACGTCTCCCACGTGTCGGTACCGGGCCTGTCGTCCGTGCTTGGCGACATCGAGCAGCAGGGCTGGTTCTTCGTGTCCGACCTCGCGGGCCTGCTGCGCGGTCTGACCACCGATCTGTCACTGCTGACGCTGTTGGCGATCGCGCTGTTCGTGCTCACGGCGATCGTGTTGTGGCGCACCGCGTTCGGGCTGCGGCTGCGCTCCTGTGGCGAGGCACCGCAGGCAGCCGAGTCGCTCGGCGTGAACGTCTACAAGTACAAGTACGCGGCGGTCACCATGTCCGGCGCACTCGCCGGGCTTGGTGGCGCGATCCTCGCCGTGAGCTCCAGCCAGTTCCGTGACGGTCAGACGGGCGGCCGCGGCTACATCGGCCTGGCGTCGATGATCTTCGGCAACTGGCGGCCCGGTGGAGTCGCCGCGGGCGCGGGGCTGTTCGGCTACACCGATGCCATGCAGCTGCGCGGCGAGGGTGCCGTGCACGCACTGCTCCTGCTGCTGGGCATCGCCCTGCTGGTGCTCGCCGTGGTGCAGCTGCGCGCCAAGCGTTACGTCGTGGCGAGTGTGGCTACGGTGATCGCACTCGGGTTCATCGTGTGGTTCCTGTCAACCGACCGCGTGCCGCCGGAGCTGGTGGGTGCCGCTCCGTACGTGGTGACCCTGCTCGTGCTCTCGCTGGCCGCGCAGCGGCTGCGGGTGCCGAAATGGGTGGGTCGTACGTACCGGAGAGGGGAGAGCGGATGACCGGGGAACCCGCTGCCTCCACTGTGGACTGGTCACGGTTGCGCGACGAGGCGGTGCGCGCGGCCGAGCTGGCCTACGCTCCCTACTCCGGGCTTCACGTCGGCGTCGCCGGACTGGTGGACGACGGCAGGCTGGTCACCGGCTGCAATGTCGAGAACGCCTCCTACGGCCTCGGCCTGTGCGCCGAATGCACGATGGCGGGGCAGTTGCGCCTGTCCGGCGGCGGGCGACTGGTGGCAGTCGCCTGCCGTTCCGGAACCGGAGAGCTGCTGATGCCGTGTGGTCGCTGCAGGCAGATCCTGTTCGAGCTGGGTGGCGGCGACTGCCTTGTCGACACCCCGAACGGGATCCTGCCCATGAACAGGGTGCTGCCGGACGCGTTCGGACCAGCTGACCTGCCGGAGTGAGCTGGTGGAACCTTTCGCAGCGGTCGACGTCATCCGCACCAAACGCGACGGGTCGCGGCTGACCACCGAGCAGATCGACTGGGTCGTCGACGCCTACACCCGCGGTGTGGTCGCCGAGGAGCAGCTGGCCGCGCTCGCCATGGCGATTTTCCTGAACGGCATGGACGCCGAGGAGACCGCGCGCTGGACGGGCGCGATGATCGAGTCCGGGGAGCGGCTGGCACTGCGCGTGTCCCGGCCGACCGTGGACAAGCACTCGACGGGCGGCGTCGGCGACAAGATCACCCTGCCGCTGGCGCCGCTCGTGGCGGCCTGCGGCGCCGCAGTGCCCCAGCTGTCCGGCCGGGGGCTCGGGCACACCGGCGGCACGCTCGACAAGCTCGAGTCCATCCCGGGCTGGCGGGCGGAGCTGTCGGCGGAGGAGATCCGTGACCAGCTCGAGACGGTCGGCGCGGTCGTGTGTGCGGCAACGCCGACTCTCGCGCCTGCCGACCGCAAGCTCTACGCGCTGCGGGACGTCACGGCGACCGTGGAGTCGGTGCCCCTGATCGCGAGCTCGATCATGAGTAAGAAGATCGCCGAGGGGGCCGGTGCGCTCGTGCTCGACGTGAAGGTCGGCTCCGGCGCGTTCATGAAAACCCCGGAGCAGGCGCGGGAACTGGCGAGCGCTCTGGTCGGCATCGGCGCCGCGCACGGTGTCGCCACCACGGCGCTGCTCACCGACATGAACACGCCCCTGGGTCGCACGGTCGGTAACGCCGTCGAGGTCGCCGAGGCCGTCGAGGTGCTACGTGGCGGTGGTCCCGACGACGTCGTGGCGCTGACACTCGCGCTGGCGCGCGAGATGCTGACGCTCGCCGGGCTCACTGGTGTGGACCCCGCGCCGGTGCTGGCGTCGGGGCAGGCATACGAAACATGGTGCCGGATGATCCGCGCGCAGGGCGGAGATCCGGAGGCACCGCTGCCGAAGCCGGAGCACGTGCACGTCGTGACGGCACCGGAGTCCGGAACTCTTACCCGGCTGGACGCCTACGCTGTCGGCATCGCGGCGTGGCGGCTCGGAGCCGGTCGCGCGCGTAAGGAGGATCCGGTGCAGGCCGCGGCGGGCATCCGCTGCCACGCGAAACCCGGTGAGCGCGTCGAACGCGGGCAGCCGCTGCTGGAACTGCACACCGACACCCCGGACACCGTGCCGGCCGCGCTGGCAGCGCTCAGCGGTGCGTACGACGTGTCGGAGAACAGCAATGCCCCCGCCACATCTGGCGAGGGCATCATGCTGGAAACGCTTCGCTCCTGACGCGGAAATCGGGCGCTGGTTACCGGAAGACGTAACCAGCGCCCGCCAGGCTGAGGAGTTAGCGACGTGGGGCCTGCGGGGGTCGCCCCCGCAAACTTCAGTCGTCGGAGTCGGTGTCGGCGCCGGTCTTGGCCTTGGCGTCGGCGGCACCCTTCGGCGAGCGACCGTTGCGCCGGCGGGGCTGCCGCGGTGCCGGCGGGGCGACGGCCACCGTCTGCGGGGCAGGTCCGCCACCGAGCATCAGCTCCGCGAACGTCGCCATGGCCTCGTCGAGCTGGCCGCCGATGCGACGCTCGGACTCCTCGTTGCTCTTACGTACCACCGAGCTGAAGAAGTCGTTGTCCGGCTGCTTCGACAGCGTGCCGTCCACCTTGGCCAGACCGGAGCGCACCGAACCGTCGAGATCGCCGAGCTGGGCGATGACGCCCTCCTCGACCTTGTCCAGCCTGCCGGCCAGCTCGCCGAGCTCGTTGGTGACCTTCTCGAGCCGGTCGCCGATTTTGTCGAGCCGCTCGGAGGCGTCGACCATCTCCGCCGTCTCGGTCAGCGCCGTGCGCAGCGTGTCGGTGGTCGCACCAATGCGCTCCTTGGTGTCGGACTCCAGCCGCTCCAGCCGCTCCTTGACGTTCGACTCCAGTGTGTCGACCCGCTCGCGCACCGGGCCGGTGACGGCCGCGGGCAG
Organism: Saccharomonospora sp. NPDC046836; assembly: GCF_040645195.1. Taxonomy (NCBI): domain Bacteria; kingdom Bacillati; phylum Actinomycetota; class Actinomycetes; order Pseudonocardiales; family Pseudonocardiaceae; genus Saccharomonospora; species Saccharomonospora sp. NPDC046836. Next base: position 14,902 of record NZ_JBEYXW010000031.1, on the reverse strand, counting down.
CGCTTCGACCTTGTCGTCCTGCTTGTCGAGGTGGCCGCCCAGCTCGTCGAGCCTGCGGTGGATGCTCGCGAGCTTGTCCTCGAGGCCGTCCATGCGACCGGCGACGCCCTCGAACCGGGCAGCGACCCCGTCGAGCCTGCCGTCGAGCTGTGCGAACGGCTTGGCCAGCTTGTCGACGATGGACTCAACCGCGCGGGCGAGGGCGGCGAGCGCGTTGTCCTGCGTCTCGAGCCGGGTCATCGCCTCGTCGAGACGCTCGGCCAGCACGCTGACCTCGGTGCGGTCGGGCAGCTCGGACAGCCGCTTGCGCACCGCGCCGAGCGAGTCGACCGGAGCCAGCCGGGCGTAGATGTCATCGAGCGCGTCGAAGATCTGCTGCTGCTCGCTCTCTCGGACCTCGGCCGCGCGCACCAGCATGTTGCGCATCCGGTCGAACGACGGGGCGGCAAGGTGGTTGTCAGTCGTCACTGCGGTTGTCCTTCATCGGCGGGGAAAAGATGGGACGTGGCGGCAGCCTATCGACCGTCCAATTGCCGAAGGTATCGCCCCCGTGAATTCGGCAATGACGTGGTCGTCCGGCAGCGGAAATAACAGAATGGTCAACGAGCTTCAGGCTTGAGTCGAGCCTGAGACTTGGTACCCGGCACCAGGGCGCCCGGGTACGGTCGGACGCATGCCGACGAGAACCTTCCCCACCCTGGAAGAGCTGCGGAAAGCCCCAAAGGTGCTGCTCCACGACCATCTGGACGGCGGGCTGCGCCCGCGCACCGTTGTCGAACTGGCCGAGACCACCGGCTACCAGGGCTTACCCACCCACGATGTCGACGAACTGGGCCGCTGGTTCCAGGCCGCGGCGAACTCCGGTTCGCTCGAGTCCTACCTCGAGACGTTCGCGCACACGTGCGGCGTGATGCAGACGCAGGAGGCCCTGACCAGGGTCGCCGCGGAGTGCGTCGAGGACCTCGCGGACGACGGCGTTGTGTACGCGGAAGTCCGCTACGCACCTGAGCTTTTCGTCGAGCGCGGGTTGTCACTCGATGCGGTGATCAAGGCTGTGCAGGAGGGTTTCACGGAGGGTGAGCAGCGTGCCGCGGCGAAAGGGCGTCGCATCCAGGCGGGCACGCTGCTGTGTGCGATGCGCCAGCACGCCAGGGCGCAGGAGATCGCCGAGCTCGCGGTCCGCTACCGCGATGCCGGTGTCGTTGGGTTCGATATCGCCGGACCCGAAGCGGGTTTCCCGCCCACCCGGAATCTCGACGCATTCGAATACATGCGCGTGAACAATGCGCATTTCACGATTCACGCGGGCGAGGCTTTCGGGCTCGCCTCCATCTGGGAGGCGATTCAGCACTGTGGCGCCGAACGGCTGGGGCACGGTGTGCGGATCGCCGACGACATCAAGGCCTCCGCCGATGGTGAGGTCCAGCTCGGCCGGCTCGCCGCGTATGTCAGGGACCGCCGCATCCCGCTGGAGGTGTGCCCGTCGTCCAACGTGCAAACCGGCGCCGCGCCCTCGATTGGTGAGCATCCCATCGGGTTGCTCGCGAAGCTGCGCTTCCGGGTCACCGTCAACACCGACAACCGGCTCATGAGCGGCTGCTCTGTCTCGTCGGAGTTCGCCGCGCTCGTGGACGCGTTCGGCTACGACTGGTCCGACGTCCAGTGGTTCACCATCAATGCGATGAAATCGGCCTTCGTCGATTTCGATCATCGACTCGAGCTGATCAATGACGTGATCAAGCCCTGGTACGCGGCGCTGGACTGACGCAGGCGAACGGGAAACCGCTTGCGTTGGTTAGCCTTGCGAAGCAAGGTCCATATTGTAAGAACAGCTTCTCAGATATTGAGAGGCAAATGGACCAGGCCGCGCATGCCGACGTCTGTGCGCGGCGCTGGCTGATACTCGGGCTCGGGCCCGGCGCGCAGACCGCGAGCTGTGCCTTCCTGTACGGGATCCCGTTTCTCGTCCCGTCGATGAGGGCTGCCGAAAACCTCACATTGGGTGAAGCCGGTGCGGTGGTGGCAGCGCCGAGTATTGGGCTGCTGCTCACACTGATCGCGTGGGGCGCTGCCGCCGATCGCTATGGCGAGCGGCTGATCATGGCGCTCGGACTCGGCGGCTCTGGTCTGGTCCTGCTCGCCGCCGGGCTCGGCACGCACTCGCTCACTGCGCTGTTCATCCTGTTCGTCGCGGCCGGTGCCTGCACGGCGTCGGTCAACGCGGCCAGCGGCCGCGTCGTGCTCGGCTGGTTCGGCGCGCGGGAGCGCGGGCTCGCCTGGCTTTGCCCTCGTTGCTGTGTTCCCCCTGCTCGCCATCTGGCTGACCCCGATAACCGCCGAGGATCGTCCTTAAGCACCCAAGGCCACCTTGGTCGCGGCCACCCGTCTCCCACCGCCACCCAAACGGAGACGCTCCGCGTCGCGGTGTTTGACAAGTGCAACCAAGGTGGCCTTGGGGACAGGCACTCAGTTGACGTGCAGGCGGTCCTCGAAGGTGTCGACGAGGCCACGCCACGCCTTCTGCTCGGCGTCGAAGGGGGCGCTCGGCGTCAGGCGCGTCGGGTCCGGCCGCAGCACGAACGACACCAGCCAGCCCAGGCTTTCCGAGGTCGACAGTGCGGTGGCCACGCTGTCGTCACCGACCCAGTCGGCGGTGTCGGTCAGCAGTTCGACCGCGAGCTCCAGCTGCGTCGGGTCGATCGCGTCGGGACCGTCGGCGATGTCGGAGTCCAGCCCGGTGAGCACGTAGGTGTTGTCCGGGTCGACCACGATCTCCAGCTCGCCTGCCGTCGCCTTGGTCAGCACTTCGTCCCAAGTGGACACATCGGCGAGGTCTGTGTTGGCGAGCTCGCCACCGTCGGCCAGCTTGCGTGCGAGTGCCTTGGGGGAGGTGAACGCCTCGATCCGCCCGTCGGAGCCAAGGAAGACCGGCTCGTCGTCGAGGTAGCACCGCAGCGTGTAGTACTCCTGTTCGGACAGCACGATCTTGATGGGATCGATACCGACCTCGGCCCAGAAGCCGACGGGCTCGTCGTCCTCGTCCTCGTCGTCTTCCTCGGTATCGGCGTCGACCGTGTCCAGGTCCTCGTCCTCGGTGTCCACACCGGCCTCGGCCGCCGCCGACTCCTCGTGGAACGCGGCGAGCTCCTCGGCCGTCTGCTCCAGGGTCGCGGCGTCGACCTCGGGCACGGTGACCAGCTCGTCGATCGTGTCGAGGATGGTGTCCCACTTCTCCGACACGGTGCGCGACAGGTCGTCCCACAGCCGCGCGCCCTCGCGGCCGGTGAACGGCAGCTGTCCTTGGTCGAGCAGGGAGAAACCCTCGCAGCTGTCGAGGATCTCGTGCACCTCCTCGAGCTCACAGACATCGGCCAGCGAGCGCACGATGCCGACGATGTCGGCCAGTTCGGACAACGTCCACGAGTCGGGCTCTTCGGCGACCATCTGCGGAACGTCGACCAGGTCGTAGGAGTGGTCGTCGTCCGGGATCAGCTCGGGAACGTTCAGCTCAGGAACGGCCTCCCAGGCGGGATGGTCGATCAGGTCGTGCTGTTCCGCCGTGCGGACGTAGGCCGCCAGATGCGCGGCATCGGGGAACGCGTAGAGCGCGTCCTCATCGCCGAGGAACGCCTCCCACTCCTCGCCGTCCTCTCGCCATCGTGGCGCCCACAGGGTCACCAGATCGCCTTGTGGCAGCCCGAGCTCGATCGGGATGATATCCTGTGCCATTCCGCCCTCCGGAAACACCTGTGCGCGTGCCGACCCGATGTTATGCCGGACCGGATGCGATACGCCGAAAGCCTACGGGTTCCGGCAACGCGCCGCGATTGCCCCTGTCGAGCCGGAGCCGGGATGACACGATCTACACACGATGACTGACTTCCTGACAGACCAGCTACCCGCCGACGCGGACCCCGACGCGCTCTTCGATGCGTTCGCCACCTGGACCACCCAGCGTGGCCTCACGTTGTACCCCGCACAAGAGGAAGCGCTGATAGAGGTCGTCTCGGGGGCGAACGTCATCCTGTCGACGCCGACCGGTTCGGGAAAGAGCCTGGTGGCGGTGGGCGCGCATTTCACGGCGCTCGCGCAGGGCAAGCGCAGCTTCTACACAGCGCCGATCAAGGCGCTGGTGTCGGAGAAGTTCTTCTCGCTCATCGAGATCTTCGGCGCTGACAACGTCGGGATGATGACCGGCGACTCGAGTGTCAACGCCGATGCCCCGATCATTTGCTGCACGGCGGAAATCCTGGCGAACATCGCGTTGCGGTTCGGTGCCGACGCCGACGTCGGCCAGGTCGTGGCCGACGAGTTCCATTTCTATTCCGAACCCGATCGCGGCTGGGCGTGGCAGGTTCCGCTGCTGGAGCTGCCGCGAGCACAGTTCGTGCTGATGTCCGCCACACTCGGTGACGTCACGTTCTTCGAGAAGGACCTCACCCGCCGCACCGGCCGGCAGACAGCCGTGGTGACATCGGCGCAGCGCCCGGTTCCGCTGACGTTCCGTTATGCGGTGACGCCCATGCACGAAACGGTGTCCGAGCTGTTGCATGGTGGCCAGGCTCCCGTCTATGTCGTGCATTTCTCACAGGCCGCCGCCGTCGAGCGCGCGCAGGCGCTGATGAGCATCAACGTCAGCAGCCGTGCGGAGAAGGACGCGATCGCTGAGGCGATCGGCGCCTTCCGGTTCTCCGCCGGGTTCGGCAAGACACTGTCGCGGCTGGTGCGCCACGGCATCGGCGTGCACCACGCCGGCATGCTGCCGAAGTACCGCAGGCTGGTCGAGCAGCTCGCGCAGGCCGGTCTGCTGAAGGTCATCTGTGGTACGGACACGCTCGGTGTGGGTATCAACGTGCCGATTCGTACCGTGGTGCTGTCGGCGCTGACGAAGTTCGACGGCGTACGGCAGCGGCACCTCAAGGCGCGCGAGTTCCATCAGATCGCGGGCCGCGCCGGCCGTGCGGGGTACGACACCGACGGCTACGTCGTGGTAGAGGCGCCCGATCACGTCATCGAGAACGCGAAGGCGCTGGAGAAGGCAGGCGACGACCCGAAGAAGAAGCGCAAGATCGTGCGCAAGAAGGCGCCCGAGGGTTTCGTCAACTGGACGGAGAGCACGTTCGAGCGGCTCGTCGGCGCCGAGCCGGAGCCGCTCACATCGAGCTTCGCCGTGAGCCACTCGCTGCTGCTGAACGTGATCTCCCGGCCTGGCAACGCTTTCGCGTCGATGCGGCACCTGCTGGAGGACAACCACGAGGACCGGCCCGCGCAGCGCAAGCACATCCTGCGCACCATCGCGATCTACCGCGCGCTGCTGGCGGCCGGTGTGGTGGAACAGCTCAGCGAACCCGACGAACAGGGTCGCACCGTGCGGCTCACCGTGGACCTGCAGTTCGACTTCGCGCTCAACCAGCCACTCTCACCGCTGGCGCTGGCCGCGATCGAGCTGCTGGATCCGGAGTCGCCGTCCTATGCGCTCGACGTGGTGTCCATTGTGGAGTCCACGGTGGACAATCCGAAGCAGGTGCTGGCCCAGCAGCAGTTCAGGGCGCGCAACGAGGCGATCGCCGCGATGAAGGCCGAGGGCATCGAGTACGACGAGCGGATGACATTGCTCGAGGACGTCACCTATCCCAAGCCACTGGAGGAGCTGCTACAGGCGGCGTACTCCCGGTACCGGCAGGGGCATCCCTGGGTCGCAGACTACGAGCTCTCGCCGAAGGCCGTCGTACGGGACATGTACGAGCGGGCGATGAACTTCGTGGAGTACATCGGCTTCTACGGCTTGGCGCGGTCCGAGGGCGTGCTGCTGCGCTACCTCGCCGATGCCTACGACGCGCTGCGGCGTACGGTGCCCGACGACGCGAAGACGGAGCCGCTGCAGGACCTCATCGAGTGGCTGGGTGAGCTGGTGCGGCAGGTCGACTCGAGCCTGCTCGACGAATGGGAGGCGCTGCGCCACCCCGAGGAACACGAGGATCGGCCCCATGGCGTGCCGGACACGCCACCGCCGGTCACGCGCAACGAGCGGGCGTTCCGGGTGCTGGTGCGCAACGAGCTGTTCCGTCGTGTCGAGCTCGCCGCGCGGCGGGCCTATGGCGAGCTCGGCGAGCTCGACGCCGGCTCCGGCTGGACTGCCGAGGCGTGGGAGGACGCGCTCGACGGCTACTTCGCCGAATACGACGGGATCGGCACCGGCCCGGACGCCCGCGGCCCGGCACTGCTGATGATCGAGCAGGAACCCGAGGTGTGGCGGGTCAGGCAGATCCTCGACGACCCAGCGGGCGATCGCGACTGGGGCATCAGCGCCGAGGTCGATCTCGCCGCTTCCGACGAGACCGGCGCCGCCGTCGTCCACATCACCGACGTCAACCAGCTGTAATGACTGTCCACACCATGAGATCAGCTGCCGGGAACTTCACGCTGACCTAACCTGACGGGGATTTGTCCACAATCGCTCGTCCGGGAGAGTCCGTGTCCACAAAGGCCGACAGTCGGTCAGCGCGCAGCTTCCTGCTGACGTCACCGACATCCTGTGCGGCGCCCCAGCCGGCGCCGGAGGAACCCGTCCGGATTGCTCCGCTCGTGGTCGCGGCACTGCTCGCCGGTGGCCTGAGCTGGTACGTCTGGGCAGTACACGGCCAGCGTTTCGGCGCGCTGCTCATCATCGGCCTGTTCCTTGGCCTGGCACTGTTCCACTCCCGTTTCGGGTTCACCTCCGCCTGGCGGCAGCTGGTCGGGGTCGGTAACGGCGCGGGTCTGCGGGCGCATGCGCTGCTGCTCGGCACCGCGGCGACGCTGATCGCGCTGATCGCGGTCACCGGCGCGGGGTTGTTCGGCTCGAGTCCGCAGTTCACGGCGGGGTCGATCGGGCTGCCGCTGTTCGTCGGCGCGGCGGTGTTCGCGATCGGTATGCAGCTCGGTGGCGCGTGCGCATCGGGCACCTTGTTCGCCGTCGGTGCCGGGCAGTCGACGATCGTGCTGACGCTGGGTGGCTTCATCGTCGGCTCGGTGTTCTACACGTGGGCCTTCCCGGCGTTCGACGGCTGGCCGGAGGTGCCCGGTCTGCTGCTGTCCGACCACGTTGGCTGGCTGGGCTCGTGGGCGATCACGATCGCCGTCCTGCTCGGCATCGTGGTGCTGAGCAGGGTCGTCCAGGCGCGACGTACCCCGCCGCCGGTCGACACGGTGCCCACCGCCCGCGGGTTCGCCAGGGTGTTCCGCGGCTCTTGGCCGCTGCTCGTCGGCGCCGTGGTCCTCGGTGTGCTGGCCGCCGCGGTAGTGCTGGTCTCCGGCGGTATCTGGGGCGTGACGTTCTCGTTCGCACTGTGGGGTGCCAAGTTGCTGCAGCTGTTCGGGCTGCACCCGGAGACGTGGGAGTTCTGGCAGACCACCAGGAACGCGCAGGCGCTCGACGGTCCGGTGTGGACGGACAAGACGACGCTGACCAACGTCGGCATCATCCTGGGCGCCGCGATCGCGGCCTCCGCCGCCGGGACCTGGAAGATCCGCGCCGAGATTCCCTGGCGCACCGCACTCGCCGCCGTGCTCGGCGGGATTCTCATGGGCATCGGTGCCCGCATGGCAGGTGGCTGCAACATCGGTGCCTACCTCGGCGGCATCTCGACCGGTAGCCTGCACGGCTGGCTGTGGGGCCTGTTCGCGCTCGGCGGCACCTGGGTCGGCCTCAAGCTCCGCCCACTGTTCGGGCTCGGCACACCGAAGCCCACCGACAGCGTCTGCTGAGTGGGCTTTCACACACCCATCGGGTGCCAGACGGTCTTCGGTTCCAGGTAGCGGCGCAGGCGCGCGATATCGGGACGGCGGGTCCAGTCCGGCTCACCGCCCGCAACACGCAGCACCCGCTTGACCGTTCCAGCCGCCCCGCGTGCGATCTCGACCCGGCCGGGCTCGTCGGCACCCATCGGATCGATCGCGTTGACGTCACCGTGCGAGGCCAGCCACGGGCCCAGCTCCCTCGCGTGTCCGGTGAGGATGTTCACCACACCTGCCGGAACGTCCGACGTCGCGAGTACCTCGGACAGCGTGATCGCCGGCAGTGGACGTTCGGCGCTGCTCACCACCACCGCCGTGCAACCGGCCGCGAGTACCGGCGCCACAACGCTGACCAGGCCGAGTAGCGACGACTCCTGCGGCGCCAGCACACCGACGACCCCGGTCGGCTCGGGAACGGTGAACGAGAAGTACGGGCCCGCCACCGGGTTCGCGGCGCCGAGCACGGTCGCGATCTTGTCCGTCCAGCCTGCGTACCAGACCCACCGATCCACGGCTACGTCCACAAGGGACAGTGCCTTCTTCGTGCTGATCCCTTCCGTCGCGGCGACCTCGGCGGCGAACTGCTCGCGCCTGCCCTCCAGTAGCTCGGCGACGCGGTACAGCACCTGGCCACGGTTGTAGGCGGTGGCACCGGACCAGCCGGGGAACGCCTTGCGTGCCGCCACAACGGCATCGCGGACGTCCTTGCGCGAAGCGTGGGCGGCGTTGGCGAGGAACGTGCCCTTGGCGTCGGTGACCGGGTAGACGCGGCCGGATTCCGAGCGCGGGAACTTCCCGCCGATGAAGAGCTTGTACGTCTTGGCGACGGCGATCCTGTTGTCAGACATCGAGATACCCCTCCAGCCCGGCCCGGCCGCCCTCGCGCCCGAAGCCCGACTCCTGGTAACCGCCGAACGGGGCGGTGGGATCGAAGCGGTTGAACGTGTTGGCCCACACCACGCCGGAACGCAGCTGGTCGGCCATCCACAGGATCCGGGAACCCTTCTCGGTCCACACGCCCGCGGAGAGCCCGTAAGGGGTGTTGTTGGCTTTCGTCACGGCCTCGGCAGGCGTGCGGAAGGTCAGCACCGAGAGCACAGGGCCGAAGATCTCCTCGCGTGCGATCCGCATCGACTGCTCCACACGGGAGAACACCGTCGGCGCGAAGAAGAACCCGCGGTCGGGTATCCGGCACGGGCTCGTCCAGCGCTGCGCGCCCTCGGCGTCGCCGGAGTCGGCGAGCTCGCGGATCTTCGCCAGCTGCGCGGCGGAGTTGATCGCGCCGATGTCGGTGTTCTTGTCGAGCGGGTCGCCCAGCCGCAACGTCGACATGCGATACCGCAGCTTCTCCAGTAGTTCGTCCACAACGGACTCGCTGGCGAGCAGGCGGGAACCCGCACAGCAGACGTGCCCCTGGTTGTAGAAGATGCCGTTGACGATGCCCTCGACGGCCTGGTCCAGCGGGGCGTCGTCGAACACGATGTTCGCCGCCTTGCCGCCGAGTTCGAGCGTGAGCCGCTTCGGCGTGCCGGCCACCTGGCGCTGGATGAGCCTGCCGACCTCGGTCGAGCCGGTGAAGGCGATCTTGTCGATATCCGGATGCTCGACGATCGCGGTGCCGATGTCACCCGCGCCGGGCACGATGTTGACCACCCCCGGCGGCAGGTCCGCCTGCTGGCAGATCTCGGCGAACACCAGCGCCGTCAGCGGTGTCGTCTCGGCGGGCTTGAGCACCACCGTGTTGCCGGTCGCCAGCGCTGGCGCGACCTTCCACGCCAGCATCAACAGCGGGAAGTTCCACGGGATGATCTGCCCGGCGACACCCAGCGGTTGCGGGTCGGGCCCGTAGCCGGCGTAGTCGAGCTTGTCGGCCCAGCCGGCGTGGTAGAAGAAGTGCGCTGCCGCGGTGGGTACGTCGGCGTCCCGCGACTCCTTGATCGGCTTGCCGTTGTCGAGCGTCTCCAGCACCGCCAGCTCACGGGACCGCTCCTGGATCAGCCGGGCGATCCGGAAAAGGTACTTGGCCCGCTCGGCGCCCGGCATCGTCCGCCAGACCCGCGCGTATGCCCGCCGGGCTGCCTTCACCGCGATGTCCACATCGGACGCCGAGGCCGTGCCGACCTCCGCCAGCACCTCCTCGGTCGCCGGGTTGATCGTCTTGAGCGGTTCGCCGGAGCCGTCGACGAACTCGCCGTCGATGAATGGCCGGTAGCTGGGTTTGAGGTTCGCGAGGTCGCGGGACTCGGGTGCGGGCGCGTACTCCCACGGGCTCATCAGTCCACCGCCAGATAGTCAGGGCCGCTGTAGTGGCCGTCGAGCTGGGTGCGCCGCTGCAGGAGCAGGTCGTTGAGCAGGCTGGACGCACCGAACCGGAACAGCGCCGGGGTCAGCCACTCTTCTCCGGCGACCTCGTGCACGGCGACCAGGTACCGGATCGCGTCCTTGGTGGTGCGGATTCCGCCCGCGGGCTTCACGCCGCGCAGCTCGCCGGTCGAGGTGAACCAGTCGCGCACCGTCTGCAGCATGACGTGTGTGACAGGCAGGGTCGCGGCGGGGGAGACCTTGCCGGTCGAGGTCTTGATGAAGTCACCACCGGCCAGCAGTGCGAGCCACGAGGCGCGCCGCACATTGTCGTAGGTGGCCAGCTCACCCGTCTCCAAAATGACCTTGAGATGAGTGTTCCCGCAGGCGGCCTTGACGGCTTGGATCTCGTCGAACACCTGGCCGTAGCGACCTTCGAGAAACGCTCCACGGTCGATCACCATGTCGACCTCGGTCGCCCCCGCGGACACGGCGAGCGCGACGTCGGCCAGCTTGACCTCGCGGCTGGACCGGCCCGAGGGGAACGCCGTTGCCACGCTCGCGATGTCGATGTCCGTCCCGGCCAGCGCCTCAACGGCGGTGGCGACCAGGTCGGGGTAGACGCACACGGCCGCGACATGGGGTGTGTCCGGCCGTTCGGGATCGGGGCGGCGCGCCTTGGCGGCGAGCGCACGCACCTTCCCTCGGGTGTCTGCGCCCTCGAGCGTGGTCAGATCCACCATGGAGATCGCGGTGTCGATCGCCCAGAGCTTCGCGGCCTTCTTGATGCTGCGTGTGCCGAGGCTCGCGGCCCGCTGCTCGACGCCGACCTGGTCCACCCCAGGCAGGCCGTGCAGGAACCGGCGCAGGCTCGCATCGTCGCGGGTGGCGTCGGTGAGCTCGGCCGGCAAGGTAGCTGTTGCCATGGGCAAGAGCGTAACCGTCAGTCTTCAGGCGACCGGGCGCAGAACGGGGTCGGTCCTATTCGACTTGCTTCTTCGCCTTGTCGCGTGGGACCCGGCGGACCTCAACACCGCCCCAGAACGCGAGGCCGTTGATCCGCACGACCGGCGCGCCGGGCGGTACGGAGTCGGCGGGCGCCGCGCCGTTGCGGTCCTTGGTCTCGAAGACGCCCATCACCCCGATGCCCGTGACCTCGACGTGGATGTCGTCCGGCACCGTGATGTCGACCCCACCCATGATCGCTACCACGGTGATGGTCGAGTGCTTCTCGGCGAAGCGTGCGTGACGCAGGTCGATGTCCACACCGCCCCAGAACGCGAAGCTGTTGTGCTGCCGCGGGACCACCCAGTTGCCTTTACGGTCGACCCCGGACATGATCGCGATCGAGGTCGTGGAGCCCGGCATGCCGCCGATCCGGGTGTCCGGCAGGTTCGCCTGCGGCACCGCCAGTTGTTGTGCCGCGGGCGGCGCCACGGCACCGGGCAGGTCGGCGATGACCGGCTCCAGCTCACCAAGGGTCTTGGCCTGGTACACCGTGTCGAGCCGTTCCTCCAGCTCGGCCAGCGTGATGCGGCCCTCGCCCATCGCGGCATGCAACAGCTGGGCGATACGTTCGCGGTCGGCATTGGATGCCCGCAGCTGCTTGGGATCTAGCTGGCCCGGCTGTTCCGTCACGGATACACCCTAGCGAGGTCTTGCGCGTTCCGTCTCGCGTCACGCCGTAGTCGGCGACGCCGACTGGTTAGGGTGTCCGACCATGGACGTTCTCGTCGTCGAACACCCCCTCGCGCGGGCCCGCCTGTCCACCATGCGCGATGCCCGCACCGACAGTGCGGCATTCCGTGCGGCACTGCAGGAACTCACCGTCATGCTGGTCTATGAGGCCATGCGTGGCGCGCCGCTGGTACCGGAGCGCATTCACACACCAGTCGCCCGCACCGACGGCTACCGGCTGGCCGACCCGCCACTGCTGGTGCCTGTGCTCCGCGCCGGGCTCGGGATGGCCGACCAGGCGCACAAGCTCATCCCCGACGCGCAGATGGGGTTCGTCGGCCTTGCGCGTGACGAGGAGACGCTGCGTCCGACGCCGTACATGGAGTCGTTGCCGGAGTCGCTGGCCGACCGGCCGGTTCTCGTGCTCGACCCGATGCTCGCCACCGGCGGTTCGATGGAGTACACGATCCGGCGGCTGACCGGCCGCGGTGCGACGGACGTGACAGCGATCTGCGCGCTCGCCGCCCCGGAGGGCATCAAGCACCTGGAGGACTCCGGCCTGCCGGTGCGGGTCGTGACCGCGAGCGTGGACGATCGGCTGAACGACTCGGGCTTCATCGTGCCCGGCCTCGGTGATGCGGGCGATCGCCAGTACGGCGCGGTGTAGCTACCGCCGCCAGCCGTTGGCGTTGGCGCGCAGTGCGCTCTCGTAGGCACGGCAGAAGTCGATCTCCCTCGGCAGGGTCTCGTTGAGTTCGAGGGAGACCAGCCCGTGTGCGCATCCCCAGCAGCTCACCGCGATGACCTCGGCGGGCACGTCGGCGAGCATTCCGGCGGAAATCCCGTCGGTGACGACGTTCCACAACGGCCGCAGCGCGCTCATCGCGGCCTGGCTGGCCTCGTCCTTCGGCTCGAAACCGGGTGCGGCGCTTGCGAACATCACCGAGTACAGGTGGCGGTCGGCCAGTGCCGTGTCCCGGTACGCCAGGCCCAGCCGCACGAGGTCCTCGATGGGATCGCCGGTACGCACCACGGCCCGGAGCCGCGCGTCGAACCGGCGGAACCCCTCGATGTAGAGCGCGTTGACCAGATCCGGCTTGCTGCCGAACAGCGAGTACACCGCGGTCGTCGACGTCTGCACGTCGGCGGCAAGGCGGCGCAGGCTCAGTGCCTTGGCGCCCTCCGCGGCGAGCAACTCGCCGGCGCGTTCGAGTAGCCGCAGCCGTAACGCGCCGTCGTGTGTCTTCGGGCGTGGCATCCCGCGAGCTTATCGGCACACTGTTACAAAACCGGGTGGACCCTGCGACCGCGGAGTTGACCTGGAGCGCACTCCAGGTCGTACCGTCGACCGCATGAGCTACTCGATAGCGGAGGCTGCGCGACGTAGCGGGTTATCGATCGACACGCTGCGCTACTACGAGCGCATCAGACTTCTGGATCCACCGGCGAGGGACACCGCGGGGCGCCGAGCGTACTCGGAGGAAGACCTGACGTGGCTCTCCTTCCTCACCAGGCTGCGGACGACCGGCATGCCGATCCGCCGTATGCGGGAGTACGCGATGTTGCGCCATCGGGGGCAGGCAGGCGCCGGGCGCCGCAAGGCCATCCTGGTCGAACAGCGCAAAGCGGTCACCGAGCGCATCGCTGAGCTGGAGACCTGCCTCGAAGTACTCGACTACAAGATCGACAACTACGACCGCGTCGAACAGCGTGTTACCACTCTGCCGCAGGAGGCGAGCGCATGAGCCGGACCAGAAACCTCGGTGACCTAGAAGTGAGTGCCGAGGGGCTCGGCTGTATGGGGATGAGCGAGTTCTACGGCGTCGGCGACGACACCGAGTCGATCGCGACCATCCACCGGGCGCTCGAACTCGGCGTGACCCTGCTCGACACCGCGGACATGTACGGCTTCGGGCGCAACGAGGAACTCGTCGCCCGTGCGATCGCCGACCGCCGCGACCAGGTGGTGCTGGCGACCAAGTTCGGCATCGTGCGCGATGAGAACGATCCCGCCGCGCGCGGAGTCCGTGGCGACCGGGAGTACGTGCGCCAGTCCGCCGAGGCCTCGTTGCGCAGGCTCGGAGTCGACACCATCGACCTCTACTACCAGCACCGTGTCGATCCGGACGTGCCCATTGAGGAGACCGTGCAGGCGATGGCTGAGCTCATCGGCCAGGGCAAGGTCCGCTACCTCGGTCTCTCGGAGGCGGGCGCCGCGAGCATCCGGCGCGCGCACGCGGTCCACCCGATCACGGCGGTCCAGACCGAATGGTCGCTGTGGTCACGCGATATCGAGGACGAGGTCGTGCCGACGTGCCGGGAGCTGGGCATCGGCATCGTGGCCTACTCGCCACTCGGGCGCGGCTTCCTCACGGGGCGGTTCACGTCGGCAGCCGACTTCGGCGAGGACGACTTCCGGCAACAGCGGCAGCCACGGTTCGCCGACGGCAACCTGGAGCACAACCTCGCACTCGTGGAGTCGTTGCGGGCCGTCGCGGCGGACAAGGGCGTCACGGCAGGGCAGCTGGCACTGGCCTGGGTGTTGCACCGGGGCGAGGACGTCGTACCGATTCCCGGCACGAAGCGCCGCAAGTACCTGGAGGAGAACGTCGCCGCACTCGACATCGAACTGACGGCAGCCGACCTGGCCGCGATCGAGTCGGCGGTGCCGGCCGACGCCGTCGCCGGCGATCGCTATCCCGCGCAGGCCGCTCGCAGCATCGGCAGGTGACTGCCGGAAAGCGAGCCATAGTTGCCTCAATAAGCCCCTACGCTGCGGTTTTGCACTTAAGTGACCCCCCTGTTTCGACCGTCTTTCCGGGCATGTAATCTTCTCTTCGTCGCCAGGGAGACCGGGCCGGCGGGGCGAAAGTCCCAAAGGAGCGGGGTACCAGGCTGGCTGAGTCAGACCCCCCCGAATGAATCGCAAGATTTGAGCGGAGTAAGGTCTGACCGGTCAAAACAAGACCAAGATGCAACTCCGGTTGCGTGTTGTTTGAGAACTCAACAGTGTGCTAGTGAACTAAGCCAGTAGAGCTTTGTTTTTATGCCCCTTTGTGGGTTTCTTTGAGATTGACTGTTTGAGTCGATCGACTTTTCAGCATTGTTGGAGAGTTTGATCCTGGCTCAGGACGAACGCTGGCGGCGT
>NZ_JBEYXW010000030.1:0-72061 GCF_040645195.1 Saccharomonospora sp. NPDC046836 | reverse complement strand
TCCCGCTCCTGAACCGACAGCACCTCGATCGCCCCGACCGGCACGAGCGGGTCGACCGCCACCTGCTCCAGCACCCGCACCAGCCGCGCGGCGATCACCTCGGCCGCTTCGCGGTCGTAGAGGTTGTTCTGGTAGTCGAGCCAGAGCCGCAGGTAGGGGTCGACGGAGCCGAGGGCGAGCGCGTAGTGCGCACCCGCGATCGGCCGGATGGCGTCGATCGTGAGCCCGGCCGAGGTGTTCGCCTCGGTGAGGCCCGCGCGGTCGATCGGGTAGTTCTCGAACCCGACGAAGGTGTCGAACAGCACGGGCAGCCCGGTGCCGCGCTGGATGTCGGGGAGCCCGTAGTGGTGGTGGTTGAGCAGCGCGATCTGCCGGTCCTGCAACTCGGTGATGACGTCGGCCACGCTCTGCCCCGGCAGGCAGAACACCCTGATCGGCAGCGTGTTGATGAACAGGCCGACCATCTCGTCGGAACCGGCCAGCTCCGTCGGGCGGCCGTTGACGGAGGCACCGAACACCACGTCCCGCTGCCCGGTCAGCTTCGACAGCAGTACCGCCCACGCGCCCTGCAGCAGCGTGTTCAGCGTGACCCCGAGTTCCGCGGCGCGCCGGGCGAGTTCACGCCCCTTCTCGAGCGACAGCGGTACCTCGACCTTCCCGATGGCGGAAGCCGCCTCCTGGCGGCGAACGTTCGGGGCGACGAGGGTCGGCTGGTCGAGTCCGGCGAGCTCGGCGGTCCACCGGGCGGCCGATGCCTCCCGGTCCTGTGTGGACAGCCAGGCCAGGTAGTCGCCGTAGCTCCGTACCGGGGGAAGCTCCACGGTCGCGGCGTAGAGCCGGATCAGATCCTTGAACACGAACGAGGACGACCAGCCGTCGAGCAGGGTGTGGTGCGCCGTGAGGACGAGTTTCGCCTGCCGCGGTCCGCAGGTGAACAGGGCCAGGCGGAGCAGCGGCGGCCGGGTGGGATCGAGCCGATCGGCCCGGTCCTCGGCGAGGAACCGGTCGACGACCGCGTCCTGCTCGGCTTCGCCGTGACCGGTCAGATCGAGGTGCCGCCACGGCAGGGCCACGCTTTCCGGTACCACCTGCACCGGATCACCACCGGCCCCGGTGACGAACGCGGCGCGCAGGTTCGGATACCGGTCGAGCAGCGCCTCGCCGGCCGACCGCATGCGCGCCGGGTCCACGTGCCCGGACAGGCGCAGCACGAACTGCATGTGGTAGACGTCGAAGGTGCTGTCGGCGAACGCGGCCTGGAACTGGATGCCGGACTGCCCGGGGGTCTGCGGCCACACCTCGGCCAGCCGGCCGTAGCGTGCCTCCCATGCCTCGATCTCGTCCTGCCGCACCGAGACCAGCGGGGCGTCCGAGGGCGTGAGCCCGCCAGCGTCCGGGCGTGCGGCGTGCGCGGCCATGCCCTGCAGCACCTCGACCCACAGCTCGGCCAGCTCGGCGGTCCGCTCGCGGGACAGCACCCCGGTGGGGAACAGGAAGGCCGCCTGCAGCCGGGTGCCGTCGGCCGTGTCCGTCGCGACCGCGTTGACCTCCAGCGCCGACAACGCCGGCAGGTCCGGGTCGGGCGCCGGGACCAGCTCGGCGGACCAGGAGGCCGGTCCCCACCCGTCCCCGCGCAGGTGTTCGGGCAGGTCGGTGCCGGAGATCCGGCCGAGGTAGTTGAACCCGAGCTGGCGCAACGGGAACTCGGCGAGGCGCGCTGCGGTTTCCGGGTTCAGGCAGCGCAGCAGCCCGTACCCCATGCCCTTGTCCGGGATCCGGCGCAACTGCTCCTTGACCAGCTTGATCGCCTTCCCGGCCGCGGGGCCGCCCGCCAGCACGTCGGCCAGGTCCACCCCCCGCGGGTCGACCCGGGCCGGATACAGGCTGCTGAACCACCCGACGGTCCAGGAGAGGTCGGCCCCGGGGACGACCTCTTCCCGGCCGTGCCCCTCCAACCGGACCAGCATCGAGCGATCCGCGTCGCGCCAGCGGTTGACCGCCAGGGCGAGCGCGGCGAGCAGCACGTCGGTCCCGGTGGCCTTGAACGCCGCGGGCAGCGTGGTCAACACCGCCTCGGTGACCTCGGCAGGCAGCTGCACCCGCACGCTGTCGACCGTGGACATCAGATCCACCGCGGGGTCGACCGCCCGCGTGCCCAGCGGGGGGTTCGGGGCGGCGAGCACGTCCCGCCAGTACGCCAGTTCCGCCTCCCGCTCCGGGGTGAGGGCCTCGGCCCGCAGCGCCGACAACCAGCGCCGCGCCGACGTCCCGACCGCGGGCAGCTCGGGTGTCCGGCCGGCCCGGACCTGCTGCCACGCCTCGGCGAGGTCCGCCATCAGGATCCGCCAGGAGACACCGTCCACCACCAGGTGGTGCAACACCACGAGCAGCCTGCCCGCACCCGACTCCGCGGCGAACCAGACGAAGCCGGCCATGCGCCCGGCTGCCGGGTCGAGTCGCCCGGCCGCTTCGTCCAGCTCCACCTTCGCCGCCTCCAGCGAGGACGGCGTGTCCCATCGGCCGTCGCAGGGAACCCGGCGGATCAGGTCCGCCGCTCGCACGGCGCCCACCGGACGCGCGACGAGGGAGAACTCGTCGCCGTGCACCAGCCGCGCCCGCAGGAGGTCATGGCGGTCGAGCACGGCGTCCAGCGTCGCGGCCAGCCCGCCCGCGTCGATCCCCGTGGGCAGCTCGAGCGTCATCGCCATGGCGAACCGGTTCATACCGCCGCCGTGCTCGAAGACCAGCCGCGCCGCCGGGGGCAAGGGCATCGGGCCGACGCCACCGCCCTCGTACTCCGCGAGCGTGGGCACCCGGTCCCGGCGGGCGGAGGCCACCTCGGCCAGCCGGGCCGCCGTGCGGTACTCGAAGATCTCCCGCGTGGTCAGGTCGAGGCCCCGGGCCCGGGCGCGCGCCACCACCTGGATCGACCGCAGGCTGTCCCCGCCCACCGCGAAGAAGTCGTCGTCGACACCGACCCGATCCACCCCGAGCACGTCCGCGTAGGCCGCGGCGATGATCGCCTCGGCGTCGGTCCGCGGCTCCCGGTAGGCCTCGCCCACGAAATCCGGTTCGGGCAGTGCCGAGCGGTCCAGCTTGCCGGTCGGCCCGAGCGGTATCCGGCCGAGGACCACGAAGGCCGACGGCACCATGTAGTCGGGCAACCGCGCCGCGACGAACCGGCGCAGCTCGGCGGCCGAGACCCCGGCCTGCAGGTCCACATCGCCGATACCACCGGCGCCGTCGGCGCCGACGCCTCCCTCGCCGATGTGCACCACGTACGCGACGAGCCGCCGCCCGCCCGGCGGAACCTCCCGGGTGACCACCACCGCCTCGCTGATCCCGGGGTGCAGCGCGCACGCCGCCTCGACCTCGGCGGTTTCGACGCGGTAGCCGCGTACCTTGACCTGGCCGTCGCTCCGGCCGACGCACTCCAGCTGACCACGCGCGTTCCAGCGGGCCAGGTCGCCCGTGCGGTACATCCGCTCGCCCGCGGGGCCGAACGGGTTCGCCACGAACCGCTCGGCGGTCAGGTCCCGGCGGCCGTGATAACCGCGGCCGAGGCAGGTCCCCGCCACGTACAGCTCACCGATCACGCCCCGCGGCGCCGGGGCGAGGCCGGGGCCCAGCACGTAGGTGCACATGTTCCCCAGTGGGGTACCGATCGGCGCGACCTCGCCGTCCACCCAGTCCTCGGATGCCGCCAGGGAGAACGCGGTGGCGCAGAAGCTCTCGCTCTGGCCGTAGCCGTTGACGACCTGCACGCCGGGCAGTGCCTGCCGTACCTGCCGCACCAGCCGGGCCGGGAGCAGGTCACCGCCGAAGAAGACCACGCGCACACTGGTCGTCTTCTCCAGCCGGCCGACCAGTTCGCCGAGCACCGAGGGGACCGCGCTGAGCACGTGGCTGTCCCAGGTGTCCCGCTCGCCGAGCACCGTCAGGTCCGGCACCAGCTCGACGGTGCCACCGGTGGACAGGGTGGACAGCAGCTCGATGACCGAGACGTCGAAGTTCACCGAGGTGCCGGACATCATCCGCCACCCCGGCGGTGCGTCCAGCACGCGCACCACCTCCCGCACCCCGTCGACGACGCCGCGTTGGGTGATCGCCGCGCCCTTCGGCTGGCCCGTGGAGCCGGAGGTGTACAACACGTACGCCAGGTTGTCCGGACCCAATGGCGAGGCTCGGTCCGCGTCGCCCGGCGCCCTGTCGGGCGGGTCCCATTCCGCTCGGTCGTCGACGTTGACCGTGGAGATGTCGTTCCGCGGCAGGTCCTGCCACGTTTCGGTGTCGGTGACCACGAACCGCGGAGCCGCTTCGGACAGCACACCCTCCGCTCGCCCGCTGAGATGCCGCGGGTCCATCGGCAGATACCCGGCACCGGACTTGAGGATTCCGAGCAGGCCGGCCACCAGGTCCTCCGTGCGTGGCAACGCCAGCACCACCAAGTCCTCCGGCCCGGCCCCACGCCGGATCAGCTCCCACGCGACGCTGTTGGCCCGGTCGTCGAGCTCCCGGTAGGTCAGCGTCCGGTCCTCGCACACGATCGCCTGGGCGCCCGGCGTCCTGGCCACCTGGCTCTCGAACAGCTCCGGAATCGTCCGCCCGGTCAGGAGAGCGGCGTTGGCCGTGCCATTGGTCGTGGCGCTGTCACGGACCTGGGTGAGCATCCGGTCCCGCTCGGCCGCGTCGAGCACGTCGATGCTGTCGATCCCGCGCTCCCAGTCGGCCACGAGCTGGCCCAGCACGCGGACGAACCGGTGCGCGAGGCGTTCGGCCGTGTCCCGGTCGAACAGGTCGGTGGCGTACTCCAGCCGGCATTTCGCCCCGCCCGAGGAGTTCGGGAGCAGGTCGAAGAACAGGTCGAACTTGGCCGTTCCGGTCTCGATCCGCTCGGCCAGTGCCTCGAGTCCGGGGAGCTCCACCTCCGGCACGGGCGGCTGCCAGGAGAGCATCACCTGGAAGAACGGGTTGTAAGCGGTGGACCGGTCCGGGTTCAGCAGCTCCACCAAACGCTCGAACGGCACGTCCTGGTTGTCGTACGCGGCGATGGCCCGGTCACGCACCCGCTGGAGCAGCCGGCGGAACGTGGGGTTCCCGGAGAGGTCGACGCGCAGCACCCAGGTATTGACGAAGAATCCGACGAGGTCCCGCAGTTCCTCATCGGTGCGACCGGCGATCGGTGCGCCGATGGGCACGTCGTCACCGCAGCCGAGGTGGTACAGGAGGACCGCCAGCGCGGAATGCATGACCATCGAGATCGTGGTGTCCGCGCGCACGGCCAGCTTCTCCACGGACCGGAGCAGGTCCGGGTCGATGGCGAACGGGACCATGTCGCCGCGGTGGCTCACGGCCTTCGGGCGCGGGCGATCGGTGGGCAGGGCCAGCGGCTGCGGCAGATCGGACAGGGTCCGCCGCCAGTACGCCAGCTGCCTGGCCGACAGGCTGTCCGGGTCGGACTCGTCGCCGAGCAATTCCCGTTGCCACAGCGCGTAGTCCGCGTACTGCACCGGAAGCGGCTCCCACGCCGGGGCCCGGCCCTCCCGGCGGGCGGTGTAGGCGGTGGCGAGATCGCGGAACAGCGCCCCGAAGGACTCCCCGTCCACGGCGATGTGGTGTGCCACCAGCACCAGCGTGTCCTCGCGCTGTCCACACCGCACCAGCCTGGCGCGGATCGGCAGGTCGGCGGCCAGGTCGAAGGTCCCGGTGGCCAGCTCGTCGACGGCCGCCGCCCGCTCGTGCGGCGCGACCTCGACGACCGGCAGTTCGAACGGCTTCTGCCCGGTTGACCGCACCTCCTGGTACGGGACCCCGTCGTCGTCCTCGACGATCACCGTTCGGAGGATCTCGTGCCGGTCGATGACATCGCGCAGTGCCGACTCCAGCGCGCCCACGTCCAGCTCACCGGTCAGCCGCAGGGCGAAAGCGGCGTTGTAGGTCGGTGACGGTCCTTCGAACCGGTCCACGAACCACAGTCGGCGCTGCGCGAACGACAAGGGGATCATTGGGTCTCCAAACCGACAGGCCCGCTGGTCAGCTCTGATCGAGTACGGTCAAGAGTTCGGTGTTGTAGAAGTCGTCGAAGGAGCACGATCCCGACACCGTCGAGAAGTACCGGTCGATCAGGTCCTGGTGACCGGCCAGCTTCCGCAGCATCTGCGACTGCCTCTCGGGTTTGAGCTCGGCCACGTTGAGCGCGGCCTGGTAGAGGTTGTCGAACTTGTCGTCCAGGTCGCGCTCGTAGCGCGACAGCGCCGTCATGAGCGCGGTGTCGTCGTGCAGCCGCTCCCCGATGTGGTCGGTGAGCGACTGGGCCTGGATGAAGGCGTCGGTGATCCCGCGGGCGGTGATGGAGTCCTTGTGGTGCACCGAATCACCGAGCAGCACCCACCCGGGCCCGAAGGCCTTGCGGAAGAAGTTCTCCTGGTGCCCCGTGCCGTACAGCGGCTCCACGCGCGTGCCCGCCGACATCCGCTCGTACAACTCGGGGGCCGTGGCGCGGACGGCTTCGAGGTAGGCGGTTTCCGCCGAGGTGCGCACTTCGGGGAATTCGCTCTGCGGGAAATAGGTCATGATCAGCGTGAGGTCGTCGTTGGTGGGGGTGAGGCCGATCCAGCGCCCCGGCCGCTCGTACAGCTCGAAGTGCGCGGGGACCCCGGCCCAGTAGCTGTAGTAGGTGCAGGTCAGCCGCGGGTGCTCGATGACCTTCCGCGCACCGGTCTTGCCGGCCACCAGCGACCGCATGCCGTCCGCGCCGATGACCAGCCGCGCCCGGTCCGTCGCCGCGACGCCACCGGGGGTCGTGTACCGCACGCCGACCACCCGGTCGTTCTCGAAGACCAGGTCGTCGACCGTGCAGGAGTCCTTGAACTCCACGCCGGACCGCACGGCACCGGCCGCGAGGATCGGGTCGAGCACGTACCGCCTCGGCGCGTAGGTCGTCCGGTGGCCGTCGACCGGCAGGGAGAAACCGTCCAGCCGGACCCCGGGCGCGGTATAGCTCTGGTGGTCGATCGGCTGGCAGCCCGCCGCGCGGAGCTGGTCGAGCAGCCCCCACCGGTCGAGGAGCGCCACCCCCGGCTGGTGGATGTAGTGGGAGGACAGCGTGTCCCGGGGGAACCGCGCCTTCTCCAGCAGCGCGACGCGATACCCCTGCCGGGCGAACAGCATGGCCGCCGGCGAGCCCGCACACCGGGCACCAATGACAATTACGTCGTACATTGCCCTCTCTTACCGGGCCGCTTTTTCCCATGGATTCGATGTACGCGGAAATCGACGCGAAGAAGTCGTCGTCGACCGATATGTCATCACGCTGGAGTTCGCGGCACCAGATGGCGCTGGGACGAGTGTCCGGTTCAGTCCGCCGCCATGGCTTCCCGCAGGCTCCTCGGGCGCAGGTCGGTCCAGTTGCGCTCGACGTAGTCCAGGCACTCGGCCCTCGCCGCCTCGCCGAAGACCACCCGCCAGCCGTCCGGCACCTCGGCGAAGACAGGCCACAGGGAATGCTGGTCCTCGTCGTTGACCACGACGTAGAAGCGGCCGTTCTCGTCATCGAAGGGGTTCGTGCTCACTGCCACCGTCCTTAAGGATCACGGGGACTCGGGAGGAATCGGGTGACTCGCCAGGTCCGGGCGGTCGCCGGCCTGCGTCCTGTCGACGGGACACCGGGCACCCGCGGGCACCCGGGAAAGGGCGATGCCCCGGTAGCGGACCGTATGAGCAGGCCGCCGATGCGGCAAGGGACACGGAATCGCCGAAACCCCTGGTCGCCCGCGCTTGCTTGTCCCTCAACGGCGTGCTGTGCCACTGTTTCCGGGCAATGGCCCGTGAATGAGCCTGCGCAATTCCGGGTTTCAGCCAATCCCGTCCTCACCGAGGCGATTCGAGCACCCAGTCACGTGGACGGAGAAACATGAACGAAATCGAGAGCACCATCATGAACACCATGCTGGCGAAACTGCGTGAACACGACCCTTCGCTGGGCCCCGACGACCTCAGCCGGCCCATCGCCGAGCTCGACCTCGATTCCCTGATCCTGATCGAGCTGCACGAACAGCTGGAGCGCACGCTCCAGCTCAAGGCCGACCTGACGAAGACCGCGGGCTTCGCCTTCCTCGACGATTTCAGCACCTACTTCGCGAAGCTGGCGTCCCAGGGATGAGTGCGGGCATCGTCGACATCGCCACCGCGAAGCCGGGCCGGACGATCGACAACGACCACTTCGAACCGATCGGTCTCACGGACGAGTGGATCCGGCGCCGCACCGGCATCGTGTCCCGGTCCTGGCTGCCGGACGACGCCCCGCTCGCGGAAGTGGCGGCCGAGGCCTGCGCGCCGATCGTCTCCAGGATGACCGACCCGCTCTCGGTCGGCGCCCTCATCATCGTCAGCACCACACCCGAGCAGCGCCTCCCGGGTGTCGCGCAGAGGGTGGCGCACCTCGCCGGGCTGGGGCCTTCGGTGCTCACCTTCGACATGAACGCGGCCTGCTGCGGCTTCGTCTACGGGCTGATCTCCGGGCTCGCGCTCTGTGACGCCGGCCAGGCGCGGTCGGTACTGGTGTGCGCGGTGGAGGCCATGTCCCGGATGGTCGACCGGACGGACGGGAGGACCGCGTTCCTCTTCGCCGACGGCTGCGCGAGCGTCCTGCTGGAGAACCGCGCGGAGTTCACGGGCTTTCGCCAGGTCGCCGGGTGCGACGGCACCCAGGACGGGCTCATCCGGGAGACGGACGCGGGCGGCATCCACCTCGACGGACCGCAGGTGTTCGTCCACGCCGTGCGCCGGATGGCGGAGTCGGCGCAGTACCTGTTCGACCACGGCCCCGCGCCGACCGTCCTGGTCGGCCACCAGGCGAACGCCCGCATCCTGGAACAGGTCCGCGGCATCGTCGCCCCTCTCGGCGTGCGGTTCGTGAACCGGATCGAGAACGTCGCGAACACGTCGTCCGCCTCGATTCCGCTGGCGTTCGCCGAGGAGCTCGACGCCGGTTCGCTCCCCACCGCGGGACGACTCGGTGCCGTGGCCTATGGCGCCGGTGAGGCGTGGGGCGGGGTCTCGGTGGACTACCGGGTGCCGGACGCCACGAACCCCTGACCGCGCGGGTCCTCGATCACGGGAGGTCGCCATCTACTCGTCAGATGCCTGGGTACTGGACTCCGGTGCGGTGGCCGGCGCACGAGACCGCGGCGGCGTGCTGCGGCGCGACCGGTTCACCTTCGGCGCGCTGGCGGAGGGTGAGGCGCTGGTGGAGCCGATCCTCGGTTCCTGGGAGGCCAACATCGGCCACGCGCTGGCCCGTTCGCCGATCGACGTGTGCACCAGCCGCGGCGAGGACCCGGTGGTCCTCGGCAACATGGGCGTGGTGCGCGTGCTCGAGGTCCACGCGGACAGCGGAGCCGTCCAGCTCCGGGAAGGCGACCTGTGCCTGGTCATGCCGTTCGGCAGGCTCGACCGCTTCGGTTACGCCGAACTCGTGTACGCCTACGACTGCCCCGGCACCGTCGGGCTGCTGGCCAAGCGGACGAAGGTGGACGCACGGCTGCTGCTGCCGGTCCCGGACGGCACGGCGTACTCGCTGTCCCAGTGGGCCGCGTACGGGCGGTACTTCACCGCGTGGGACAACTGGCGCAAGGCGTTCGGGTGCTGGCGGACGCAGGTGGCCGACGACGATCCGGCGAACCACCTGGTGTTCGGGTGGGGCGGCGGGGTGTCGTTCGCCGAGCTGACGCTGGCCAAGCGGGCCGGCTTCCGGGTGGCGATGACGGCAGGCTCGGACGAGCGCGTCGCGCTCCTGCGGGAGCACGACATCACGCCGGTGGACCGCCGCGAGTTCCCCGACCTGGCGCTGCCCGGCAGGCGGGAACGGGCCGGCCGGGACCGGCACGAGCGGCGCCGCACCTCGGTCGAGAACTTCCTCGAAGTCATCGGGAAGCTCGGTGACGGCAACGGGGTGGCGATCTTCGTGGACAACATCGGCGAGCCCCTGTACGACGTCACCCTCAAGACGCTCGGCCGCGAGGGAGTCGTCACCACATGCGGCTGGAAGGCCGGGATGCGCCTGTCGCACCTGCGTGGCGCCGAGTCCATCGCCCGCCACATCCACGTGCACACGCACGTGTGGCGGCTGCCGGACTCACCGGGGATCCGGGACTTCCAGGAGGCCGAGGGCTGGATCGCGCCGAAGGGGCCGGACGTGGTCTACGACTTCGACCGGGTGCCCGAGCTGGCCGACGACTACGCGAACGACCGGATCGGGTCGTACTTCCCGATGTACCGCGTGAACCCGCTCTGAGCAGCCCGACGGTGGATGGAGGGAACCGACGTGGGAGACGCCGGGATGGACGCGGACGTGGTGATCGCGGGCGCCGGCGCGACCGGCCTGATGCTCGCCTGTGAGCTGCGGCTGGCGGGCGTCGAGGTGGTGGTGACCGACCGGCTCGCGGGCCGGACCGGCGAGTCGCGAGCGGGCGGGATGCACGCCCGCACCCTGGAGGTCCTCGATCAGCGCGGTGTCCTCGACCGGTTCCTGGCAGCTGGCGAACGGCAGCCGGTAAGCCACTTCTCGGGGCTGTGGCTGGACTTCGACGAGTCCGAGTCCCGGCACATCTACCCGCTGAACCTCCCGCAGTCCGCCATCGAGCAGCTGCTGGAGGAGTGGGCCGCCGGACTCGGCGTGCGGGTGCGCTGGTTGTCGGAGGTGAGCGGAATCCGCCAGGACGGCGCCGGCGTGAACGTCGACCTGAGCACGGCACCCGCTCCCCTGCGCGCCCGCTACCTCGTGGGCTGCGACGGCGGCCGCAGCGCGGTGCGCAAGCTGTCGGGCATCGCCTTCCCCGGCACACCGGCGACGATGACCGGGCTGCTGGGCGACGTCCGGCTGCCCGGGCTGCCCGAGGACTACATCTTCATGCGGCGCTGTCATGGCGGCCACGTCTCGGTGTTCGCGCTGGAGCCGGGCTGGCACCGGATCATCACCTCCGAGTTCGACCGCGTCCCGGACCGCGACGAGCCCGCGACGTTCGAGCAGCTCCAGGAGTCGCTGATCAGGCTCGCGGGCACGGATTGGGGCATGTGCGACCCGCGGTGGGTCTCCCGGTTCAGCGACGCCGCCCGGCAGGCCGCGCGGTACCGGGAGGGCCGGGTGCTGCTCGCGGGCGACGCCGCGCACATCCACTACCCGTCCGGCGGGCAGGGGCTGAACGTGGGTGTCCAGGACGCGGTCAACCTCGGGTGGAAGCTCGCCTCGGTGGTGCGCGGCGAGGCGCCGGACACCCTGCTGGACAGCTACCACGACGAGCGCCACGCCGTGGGTGCGCGCGTCCTGCGCAATGTCCAGGCCCAGGTGGCGCTGGTCCGCCCCGGTCCCCAGACGGACGCGCTGCGGGACGTGTTCGCCTCGCTCGTCGAATTCGAGGACGTCAACCGGTATCTGCGCGGCATGCTCACCGCACTGGACATCCGGTACCCGGCCGACGGCGATCACGCGCTGGCCGGCCGCCGGGTGCCCGACGCCGACCTCAAGACGCCCGAGGGCACCACCCGTCTCCACGAACTGCTGCACGCCGCCCGTCCCGTACTGCTCGACCTGCGCGGCAGCGCCGACGTGGCGGCGGCCGCCGAGGGCTGGGCCGGCCGCGTCGACCTCGTCGAGGCGCGGAGCGAGGACGACCACTGGCCCGTCCCGGGGTGCGGCGAGATCCCCGCTCCCGCCGCACTCCTCGTCCGCCCCGACGGCCATGTCGCCTGGGCGGCCGCCACCGACGGCGCGCCCGACACCACCGCGCTCCGGACCGCACTCACAACCTGGTTCGGCGCGGCCCTGCCGCGATGAGCCACTGCCGGGAGATGCCGATGTTCGTACCTCGCCCGTACCGCCCGCCCGACACGTCGTGGCTGATCGAGACCATCAGGAACAACCCGCTGGCACTGCTGACGAGCAACGGCCCGCCGGGAGCGGCCCCGTTCGCCACCCACCTGGTGGCGATCCCGGAGGCGTTCGACACCGGTTCGGCCGACCTGGCGGGCAGTGCCCTGTTGTGCCACCTGAACCGGCGCAACCCGCACTGGTCGGCGCTGGCGGACGGCGGCGTCGTGCTGCTGACGTTCACCGGGCCGCACGGATACGTGACACCGACGATCTACGAGTACACCCCGGCGGCGCCGACCTGGGATTTCACCTCGGTCCACGTGCGCGGGACCGTCCAGAAGATCGAACCGATCGAGGAGACGCTCGACGTGGTCATGGCCACCGTGCGCACCTTCGAGAGCCGGTTCGGCAGCGACTGGGACATGACCGAGTCGATCGGCTACTTCCGCAAGATCCTGCCCGCCGTCGGCGCGTTCCGCGTCCACGTGACCGGCACGGAGGGCATGTTCAAGCTCAGCCAGGAACAGAGCACCGAGGTCCGCGAGCGGGTACAACGCTCGTTCGGCGGGCGGGCGAGCCCCCACTACCGCGCGATGGCGGGCCTGATGGGCTGCCTGCCCTCAACGCCCCGCTCCCGGCCCCGCGCCGACGGCTGACGCCGACACCCGCAGGCGGCCAGCACCTAGTTGTACTGACCTGAGAGGTTGGGAACGCGGCTGGTGGGTGGTTGGCCGTGCGACCACAGCCCCAGCAAGAAGCGGCATAGGGGGAAGCTCACGGTCGAGGTCGTCGGATCTGTTGATGATGCCGTTCAGAGTCACCGCTGCGCCGGTGGACAGGTGGTCGGGATGCGTCATGATCCAGCCGGTGACTTCGCGCACGGTTGGTGGTTTTGACCCGGAGACGCGGTCGTGGCTCTGCCAGAGCGGTACTGCTGCAGATGTCGTTGCACCGCGAACTCGCCGCCCGGGTAGCCAACGGCTTGGATTTCGCGATACAGCTGGGTGGCGTTGCGTTCTCCCTCGTTCCATCGCCTGTGGAGTTTGAACAGCCCCTTGGATATCGTAGGCGATGAGGCAAGCTTCTCCCATGCGACTGCTGCGGCTGTTGCCAAGGTGGAGGTGCGGGGCTACCACCAGAGCTGGCAATGTTTGTCGAAGGTGGGTTCGCTTCCCGTGGCAACACTGCGATTTCCACAGCACGGAGAGCGGAACCCTCCGAGATATCAACGTTGAACCTTCATTGGACGCAGTCGACCAGGAACGCCGCCACACGCAGCTGTCCCGTCGCCGGAAGATACCGGCCAGCAAGGCGACCGAACGTCGATCATGCAGACCAGTCAGCCCATCAATCAGTCGTCGTCAACGTCGCGTCCAGCCAGAACACGTCGACCGAACAGCTTGCTGAGACGCTACACCAGTACTCCGACGGCAACGCTCGACTCATAGTCAAGTACTACACGCACGCCCACCGGCAAGCCTCGATCAGTTTCATGCTCGGTATCGCCTTCGCTGTCATCGGGTTCGCCATCTTTGGCGCTGCGGCAGTCAGCTACCTCCGTAACCCGGACCAGGTGGGCGGCGCCATCGTCGCCGCAGTCGCCGGAGCGGTCGGGTTTCTGTTCTCCAGCGCGCTGACAAGGCGAGAGATCTGACGGTCACCCTGATCGATCGACTATGGACCGGCCGCCAAGCTGACCGCCCATTCATCAGCGCACTTGGTGTCATTGAGGTGATCTCAGCCAGGTACGCCGGCCCCTCGTCCTTGGCGCGTTGCGCGTTCACGGCACCGGGCTCTCGACAGGTTCTGCCGTGGAATCAAGAGCGGTGACGAGGTGGCTTCCGATTCCGGAGGTGTCGCAGAGGCCGCCGAGAACGAACGCGGCCACCAACGGTACATACAGTGCTCGGAAGGTTTGCCGGACATCCGCACGGTGGATATCCGCGGCGGCGACTGCGGCCAGCATCGCCTGCGTCGTCGTGGCCAGCTCCGATGCACTCGCTTTGGTGATCAACAGTGCGGCAAGTTCTCGCGCGTGGGCTGCGGCGGTCTCGCAGCCGATCGGCGATTCGGAATCCGTGGCTTGTTCGAGAAGGATGCCTGTGGCATGACGCCAGCTCGTGATCCCGCCGGTAGCTTGCGGTGTGACTTTGCCGGACGTGAGAAGCGAGACGATAGCGTCTGCGTACGGCATCGACGAAACCGCCACATCGATCACTTCTGCGCAGCTCGAATGCAGCGTCGACAGAAACGTTCGAGTTCCTGTACGCGGCGGAAGGCGCAGGCCGTCGATGTCGACTATTTGTTCCCAGGCGTTATAGCGGCCGGTTCCGAACATCCAGGCCACCACGCCATGAGGCACACGGACGGCATCGTCGGCATCACGCGCGCCGGCGGCAGCGGCGACCGCCGGCGCGCCCACCATGACGTCGGAGACGAACCGGCCTGCTACTCCACGGCTGCACTTCAAGTGTTCGAATTCCGTATGGGCAGCGAGGTTGAGTACCTCCATTTCGCGTTCGTCGCTCGCGAAGTCCACGATGTCATGCGCCATCGCGGCACACACACTAAGGGTGTCGAGGTAGCCGGGCGGCCTGCGCCATGGTGTCGAGGAGTCTATCTCCATGAATGAATTGGTCCCGAAGTCTGCCAGTCGCGCGTAGACAATTTCGGTGAAGGTGAGATGTGCGCGCATGCGAGTCAGGGCGGTCGCGTAGCCGGCGGGCGTTGCGTCGTCCGGACGCGCCAACTTGGCGCGAGCGCCGACCGTGAGGCCGGTCAGGACGAGGTTTCGCGCCCATATTCCGGGAATGGCGGCCACTTTTTCCAGGATGGCCGCTCGCCGCATCCTTGCTTCGGTCAGCAGCCGCTCGCCTCCGCCGGGAGACACGCGGTCGGCCTCGTGTGCGCAATCATCGCATCCGGTGGCGTACATAAAGCTGCAGATGACGTCGCGTACTTCCTTGGGTGCACAGCCGCCAAGCAAGAGGACGGATGCTCCCAGCGCGGTCCAGGCAACTTCTGACGCGTCTACGGCAAGCTTCGTCGCGTTGTATTCACCATAAAGCACGGCGAGATCTTCTGTTAGTGCATCCCCCGGCTTGTGTATATATTTCTTGGGCATGGATGGTTCGGCATGTTTCGCGGACTTTCTGTCCATCGATTCCCGCTTGTGCAGCTCAAGGATCACAGCTTCTGTTTCCAGCGCCTTGAGTGCGGCGGTGACCATGTCATCCAGTCGAACATCCACTGATGCAAACATCTCTCGCGCCACCTTGACGAACTCTTCGAGGCGCACCTTTTCGGTCTTCGTCAGCTGCGCGTGAAGGCTATCCGGCAGCGACTCTTCGCTGCCTTGACTCCGCCGCATCTCATGGGTCATCGGGATCCTCCGGTCGTCTCAGATAGCCAAGGCCTCTCTTGCGCAATGATCCATCGTCCACAATCGACGATAGTGGTCGTCGGTACCTCGCTCGGCCGGGCTGTTTCTCCCTGGACTTCCGATCCCGCCACGTGACGTGGGCGCAGTCGTCCCCGGTTTCACGGTCCAGGCACCGGGGAACCGGTTGCAATTCTGGAGTAATTTCCATCTCAGTATGGCTTGGATGGCATCCGATCTCCAATCGGCCGACCGCGTGACAATTTCGTTGACAATAGGGTCCATCGAGCGACACAAGAGGACCGAGGATGGCCACGGCCACAAGGCGGCCAGTGCTGCCCGATGGCAGCGTCGGCCGTCCGCCAGATCCACGGAACCATCAGCAGGCGCTCGGAGCCGTCGTCCGCTGGGGCTGGATCATCGAGGACCCTGCGGGTAACCGCGACGACCGCACCGCCTGCCGCGACTCGGGCATCGGACACACCCTGGCCGCGCGGCCGGTCATGACTGACGGCGGCTACCAGAGTAGCCCGGGCGTGATCATGTACGGCATCCCCCTCGCCGGCCGGCCCGACTCCTAGGCCGCCAACAACAAGATCAGTGACGAGACGTCGCCTGGTCAGGGGTCACCCGGATCGGTAGAAATATGCCCAGTCACCGCAGTTCCACCCAGACTGGACGGCGGAGAGTGCGGCTTTGGGCCTCGGCAGCCGCTGTGGACGACAAGATCACGGCCATCCCTCTCGTTGGTGGCCTCGATTCGAGGGGGTCTCGCTGATGTTGACGAAAGTGTTTCGTGCTCTACTTCCCGCTGTGGTGTCGCCGGTGCTGGTCGTGTCGGCCGCCGCGCCGGCCGTTGCGGACGAGATATCGACCCCCGCCATCAAGGACTCGACCATTCTGCGCAGCACCGTCTCCGCGGCAGGGTGCCCGGATCTCAACGCCTACAAATGTACGCTTGGTCGCACGGATACCCTCCAGGCCAACACGGGCGGCCTTGCGTATGTGCGCGCTCTCATCGGGTTCCAGCTGGCCGTCCCGCCTTCGTCGGTCACCCGATGTACGGTGCAGTTGGCGGCATTCACCAAACCGCTTCACAACCCGGTCGAGGTGACCGTTGCGCGAGCGGCGTCAGCGCAGTGGGACGAGGACGCCGTCGATGGAGAAAACGCCCCGGAATCCGGAAAGCCGTTCACTGTGGCCACCGCTTGGCCGCATGCCAACCTGGGGCCGATCGACATCACTCCCGCGTGCAAACGGGCAGCCTCTGACGGGCAGTTCAGCATCTATGTCGGCGTCCAGACTGGCGAAATCGAAGTCTGGTCGAAAGACAGTGGCAACCCTGCGATTTTGCACGTCACCCAGGCTCAGCGCGCCGGTACCGCACCCGTAGCGGTCTAGCCACGAGAGATCCCGGCCGGGATCGGCTGCTCCGCGAGCCATGCTGCCCGCCCTGCCGCGGCCATCAACGCCCGACACAGACGAACAAGCCGCATAGCCCTGGAAGAACGGAAAAGCCGAACATTCAACCGAACCCGGCAAGCAGAATTGCGCCTACCACGACGTCTTCCACGACGACACCGCCTGCCCCCGTGTCCTCCCCGGCCGCGGAGCGGGCGATGTCGTCGGAGGGAAGGCCGCCCGGATCAGCCTCGTGGTCGCCGGCGATCGCGATTCGGGAGTCCGCCGGTTCGGCGCAGTGACCGCATCGACGAGCAGGGACAAGCCATGGATGAGCCGAGAGCCGATGCCCGGGGGAAACGCTTCTGCTGCCCGCTTCCCTCGCCACCCCCGGCGGACGGTGATCTGCTGGACGCCGGCGCGCTCGCCTGGATGGACCGGCTGGGCGTCTACGCCGATCGCCGACAACGCGACTACCTGGCCGCGATGAGCGTGGGGCATCTGGCCGCTCGGACACTCCCGGACGCCCCCATCGCCCAGCGGAAAGTCTACGCCGAATTCCTCCTGTGGATCTTCGCCGTTGACGACGCCGTGTTCGACGAGCCACTCGGGGAAGTACCTGTTGGGCGCCCTGCTCACCCGC
Source organism: Saccharomonospora sp. NPDC046836 (assembly GCF_040645195.1). Classification (NCBI taxonomy): domain Bacteria; kingdom Bacillati; phylum Actinomycetota; class Actinomycetes; order Pseudonocardiales; family Pseudonocardiaceae; genus Saccharomonospora; species Saccharomonospora sp. NPDC046836. The sequence continues at coordinate 54,769 of NZ_JBEYXW010000030.1, read as the reverse complement.
CTGGGCCGGCAGCACCAGAACGAAGTGCCCAGCCTGGATGACTACACCGTCTCCCGGCTGGCCGAAGGGGGTCAAGCCTCCTCCGGAACGCTCCTCGCCTTCGGCGGATTCGCTCTCACCGACGCCGAGCAATACTCCCCGAACGTCCGTGCCCTCGAAGAGCTCGCCGACCTCCTCACCATGTGGGACAACGACATCTTCGGCCACACCAAAGAGGAGAAGCGCGCCGCGCGGTACGACCTGCCCCGGGAATTCAACCTGATCCGCCTCATCCGGCACGAGCATGCCTGCACCGTCCAGCAGGCGCTCGCCCGCGCGACCGCGATGCGGGACCGAGTCATGTGCCGGTTTCTCCGGCTGCACGAGCAGGAAATGCGGGACGCCGGCCCGGAATTGGCCCGCTATCTGACAACTGCACTTACGCCTCGGCTACCACACACCCACCGAGCACGAGAGCGTCTACTACCGCCTAACCTGCGACAGAACAACCAAGACACAACATCCGCGGAGTCTGAGAACAACCGACCGGCGAGACAATGAAGCCGGTCACGAGGCAACTGTTGGGGCGACAGTCAGCCTCGTCGAAGCACCGGCGGGCGTGCTCAACGGAGGCCGTTCGGCAGGGTACCTCCCACGCTGGTCTGGTCGATGGGCACGCTGAACTCATGGTCGAGATGAGTCCTTCCGCGGCACGCGAGTTCTGGAAAGCGTTGATGGACAACGCATCCGCCCTGATCGCTGACGCGTACGCCCTGTTAGCTGTTGACTCGTATGGGCGCGCCCGCTCGTTAAGCGTCCTGGCACAGGAAGAGCTCGGTAAAATCCTCTGGATCTACGAGGCATTCTCGACCAGCTGGAATCGGGGAGACGATACGCCTCGCGTTGTGGATGAGCTTGCTCAGCACGGACGAAGCCACATGAAGAAGTACCTCGAGGCAGCCATATTCGGCGACGAGCTCGCCGAATATGGGGGGACTACAGCCGTCTCCCCGATCTAGGTTCGGACCTCGAATCGTGGCAGCAGGCGCACAGGCAACGTCAACAAGAGGCCGAGCTTGCGGCTCGTGAGGCCAATGACGCCAAACAGCGGGGCTTCTACGTTGACCGAGCCGACGACGGAACTGTGCTCTCGCCAACGGCACTCCCCGCCGGGACAACGGCAGCCGATTTACGGACAGCGGCCCAGGTGATCGAGATGCAGCTCATCCGTGATCACACCCGAATGAAGCACGATGCCGCCACACCGTACGACAGCACCCATCCGCCCCGCTCCCCAGGCAACGGCCCGTGCCACCGCGTTGTGCACCCCACACGACTCCCGCGCGGGGCACCATCGTGCGACATCCCACGCAACCACGCAGGAAACCCAGACCCGCATCAGCCACTCGCTGCGAGATCCCAACAGGGTCCCGGGTCCTCCTGACTACTTACCCGTCGATGACAGTCCTACTACCAAGCCCTGGTCTGACGCACCGCACCGTCAGCCCACCAAGCGGCTGGGCCGCCCGCATCACCCGCGCGAGCGGCCCAGACAGCGGTCGTGGTCAGAGGATCGGCGTCACCGAGTAGACCATGCGCTTGCCTTCGTGCTCGGCCACGGTCCACATGGCACCGAGCGAGGGGCTCTGGGTGCCGTTCGGCCAGTGAGATAGGTCCTCCGGGCCGATGGTCAGCGTCTGGCTGTCCACCACGTTCAGCGTGCCGATCGGCGAGGTCACCTTCGCGGTGATGTGTAGCTTGCCAGCGTTGGTCTGGTTGCTCTGGCTCAGGTACCACCGGCCGTTGAAGCGGGTCGCGCCCTGGATCCGCCGCGGCGTGTCCGGGATCTTGTACGCCGCGTCCGCTTGCCAGCGGTAGGCGGTGTTCATGATCAGCTCGCCGTTGCTGTCGAAGGCACCCGCGATCGGCCAGGCGGCCACCCGGCCGTTGGTGGCCGTCGAAGCGTTGCAGTACTCGCCTGCGAGTAGGTGGTTGGCGCCGGCGCGGTCGAGCGAGGTGTATGAGAAGTTCGGCGACCCGTCGCTGGCGCTGCAGTCCGTGCCGTCGGCGGCGGTGCGGGTCCAGGAACCGACCTGCGGCATGATGTAGCGGTAGGCGTAGGCGTGGTACTTCTGGGTGTCTTCCTGGAAGCCGACCTTGACCGGGCCCTCCGTCGTGCCGTTCTTCGACGCGCCGAGGTCGTAGATGCGGCGCATGTCGAACATCCGGAAGCCGCGGTTGGTGTCGGCGACGAACAGGTAGTTGCCGTACCAGACGATCCCGCCGGCGTGCAGCGACGTCGAGTGGTCAGGGTGCGTGATGTCCTGCGACACCCGGACGGACTCGTAGTCAGGGCGGGCCCTGATGGTCTTGGGGTACACCAGGAGCACGTGGCGGTAGGCGCCGGTGTAGGGGTTCATGAAGCTGATGCGGACGCCCTTGATCGAGAGGGGATCGTTCTTGTCGTACCAGCTCACCAGCACCGGCTGGTTGCCGGAGCCCCACTCCTGGTCTGCCTGCATGTCGGCGACCGTGGTCACCCCTTGCGGGTACCACTGCGTGGTTTCGTTGTCGTCGTTCTGGAAGCAGAGGCTTCTGGTGATCAGCGGGGGGATGTCCGCGTCCGCCACTGCGGCGGGTTCGCAGGCCCCGTGGATCTGGACCGGATTGTCGTCCTTCCGGTTCAGGTCGTTCATGATGTCGCTGACGGTCGCCTTCACGAGCGGCAACGCGTCGGCCCGGTCGCGCAGGTCGGTGCCGTAGGCGTTCGGCCGCAGCTCGAAATTCGACAGCGACAGCGGGTCGGCGCCGGCCGTCGCGGGTGCGACGACGAGCGAGGACACCACCAACGACGGAACAGCCAGACAGGCCAACAACTTGTGGCGCACAGTCATCCGATCTCCCAATTCCTCAGTGGACAAACCCGTGACGTGGACCCGTCAGACGACCTCGAAGTCGGCCATCATGCCCATGTCCTCGTGCTCGGCGTTGTGGCAGTGGAAACATGTACCGGCCGCAGTCGGCAACGAAGTTGGCCCGCACCTTGATCAAGGAGGCTCTGGCCGCTGACCACCAGGTGTCCTGCCGAACGATCGGCCTCCCGCTCACCACGTGACAGGCAGGGATCGCACGCCGTAGACGACGTTGAACTCCCGGAAGTCCAGCAACTCGTAGGATTCGGCCAGGGCCAGAGCGGGGAAGCGGCGCAGCAGGGCCGGGAACGCGAGACGTAGCTCCATCCTCGCCAGCGGCGCGCCGAGGCAGTGGTGCACGCCGTGGCCCAGGGCGACGTGCTGGGTTGCCGACCGGGCGAGGTCGAGGCGGTCGGGGTCGTCGGCGGTGGCGTGGTCGCGGTTGGCCGCCACCAGTGAGGGCACCACCATGGAACCGGCCGGAATGGTGTGGCCTGCGAGTTCGACGTCGATCGTGGCCCGGCGTGGGGGCATCCAGTTCACCACCGACAGCCAGCGCAGCAACTCCTCCACCGCGGAGTCGATCAGGTCCGGGTCGTCGCGCAACGCGGCGAGCTGGTCGGGGTGGCGCAGCAGGGCCAGGGTGCCGAGGCCGAGCATGTTCGAGGTCGTCTCGTGGCCGGCGAGCAGCAGCAGCTCGGCGATGCCGATCAGTTCGTCGGTGTCAAGGTCGTGGCCGTGGTCGCGGACGAGCATGCCGAGCATGTCGTCACCGGGATCAGCCTGAGCGTCGGCGACCAGGTCGGCCATATAGGTCCGGCCTTCCCGCTGGACGGCCATCCTGACCTCCAGCGGCAGCGAGGTGTCCAGCATCCGCATGGCGCGTTCCTGGAACTCAGCGCGGTCGGCGTAGGGCACGCCGAGCAACTCGCAAATCACCAGCGACGGCACCGGCAACGCGAAGTGCGCCACCAGGTCCGCCGGTCGGCCGGCGGCTTCCAGGTCGTCGAGCGCCGCCTCGACGATCTCGGTGATCCTCGGCTCGAGCCGACGTATCCGGCGCACGGTGAACTCCGGGGTCAGCATCCGCCGCAGCCGCGTGTGCTCGGGTGGGTCGAAGCTGATCAGCTGCCCGGCGCGCAACTTTTCCGCCTCCTGCTTGTCGGCCATCTCGGCCCCCGGGATCTGGCTCGCCGCGGTGCCGAACCGGTCGAAGTCGGACAGCACCTCACGGACGTCCTGGCGACGACAGACCAAGTACGCGGGCTGACCGGCCGGGGTCGTGATCGGCACCACGCCCTCCTCGTCGCGTGCTCTGCGCAGTTCACCAGCCGGGTCGAGGCCATCGCGGCGCATCGGCAACGGCAGGTTCGGAGCTTGCGTCATCGGGTTTCCGTCCGTTTCTGTTTCGCCGGATGCCTACATTCGGTGTGCGTGACGATTTCTCACCACTACGACGAGACAGCACGACGATTTGTGATACCAGCCTGCGACCTCACGATCCGCGGCGGCAGGTTGTCGGTTTCGCCCACCACACTGCGGCACGACGACGGTCCCGTACGCGTGAATCGCTTAACGGATGAGCAACTCGTTGTCTCCTAGTGCCTGCTGGGTCGGTATTGCGGATGAACCGCATGAAAGCCACGGCTTTGACGAGGCGAAGGCGTGCACGTCAACAGCTGAGGCGCGTGGCCATCTTCGCTGCTTGCCGCCACTGTTCGACGACGTGTGACGACAAGCTTGACTGCCTGCCCAGTACAGAGCGTGGATGGACACCTATGGCATCCGCGCAGGTACGCCTGCGCTGAGAAGGAAGGACCAGGAATGAGACGCTCTCCGGCTGGTCGTACCCCGCGTGGCTCCCGCCCGCATCCGCGTCCGCGCGGACGAAGTGACCCGCTCACGGTGACTACACCCGAAGTGCCGCCGCAACTGAGTCCTCCGGCCGCGCGTGCACTGCTGCGGTTGCTACGCAACGCCCGTCGCAGCACGAGCACGCACTCTCAGGAGGTGTGATGCGCTACGCCTTCTACGGCCGGGTTTCGACCGAAGACCAGCAAGACCCCGAGGCGTCGCGCAATTGGCAGCTCGAACGGGCCCGGGCGGTGATCGGGCCGGGCGGACAGATCGTCACCGAGTTCTTCGACATCGGCCAGTCACGTTCGCTGCCGTGGAAGCGCCGTCCCCGGGCCTCGGCGCTTCTCGATCTGCTCAAGCAGCCAGCCCGGGGCTTCGAGGCGGTGGTCGTGGGCGAACCTCAGCGCGCCTTCTACGGCAACCAGTACGGCCTGACCTTCCCTGTGTTCGTCCACTACGGAGTCGAACTCTGGGTCCCGGAAGTCGGCGGCGCGATCGACCCCGAATCCGAAGCGCACGACCTGGTCATGTCGGTCTTCGGTGGCATGTCCAAGGGCGAACGCAACCGCATCAAGGTCCGCGTGCGCTCTGCCATGGCCGCCCAAGCCAAACTCGAAGGCCGCTACCTCGGCGGCCGCCCACCGTATGGCTACCGGCTCGCTGACGCCAGGCCCCACCCCAACCCGGGCAAAGCCGCCGAAGGTCGCCGTCTGCATCGCCTGGAACCCGACCCCGCCGCCGCACCCGTCGTGCGGCGCATCTTCACGTCCTACCTCGTCGGACAAGGCCTGTACTCCCTGGCAGAAGATCTGACCCGCGACGGTATCCCCTGCCCCTCGGCACACGACCCCGAACGCAACACACACCGCTGCGGCACCGCCTGGTCCAAAGGTGCCATCCGCACCATCCTGAAGAACCCGCGCTACACCGGCCACCAAGTCTGGAACCGGCAGCGCAAAGACGAACGCCTGCTCGACGTCGACAACGTCGCCCTCGGCCACGCCACGAAGCTGGTGTGGAACAACAAGGACGCCTGGATCTCCTCGACCGACCCCGTCCACGAACCCCTCGTCGACGCCGACACCTTCGCGCGAGCGCAAACCCTGTTGGCCGCCAACGGGAAGGGACGCAACACCCGCGACCGGCAGCGCGTCAAGCGCACCTACGGTCTGCGTGGGCTCCTGCTCTGCGGTCTCTGCCAACGCCGGATGCAAGGCCAATACACCCGCCACCAGCCCTACTACCGCTGCCGTTTCCCCACCGAATACGGACTCGCCAACAAAGTCATCCACCCCCGCAACGTCTACCTCGCCGAACGCGACATCCTCCCCACACTCGACAACTGGCTCGTCACACTGTTCGCACCGCACCGCCTGCGCGACACACTCACCGCACTCGCCGAGTCACAACCCGACCCCACCACCGACCCCGATCGCCTCGCGACCGAACACACCATCCGCGAATGCGACGCCAAACTGACCCACTACCGCAAAGCACTCGAAGCCGGAACCGACCCCACCCTGGTCACCCAGTGGATCACCGAGATCCAAGCCCACCGCGCCCAAGCCGTCGCCGCCACCAGGACCACACACCAGCCACAACGCCTGGCCACTAGCGACATCGACACACTGATCCATGAACTAGGTGATCTCAGAACCGTCATCGACCAGGCCAACCCCGACGACAAAGCCGACGTCTACCGCAAACTAGGCTTGGCCCTGACCTACCGACCCGGAAAACACGAAGTGCGCGCCGAGATAGCACTCGACGCGCACATGTGGGGTTATGGGTTGTGTCCGAGGGGGGACTTGAACCCCTAGAGTAGGGAAAATCCCTGCGACCGAAAAATCGCACGACCACCAACAGGCAAGCTCAGCACGAGCACGTCTCTTCCAAGGCAATCGATCAACTGATCAACTCGTCTATGAAGTTGTCTTGGGTCTGTAACAAGTTCGGTGTTTTCGGCGTTTGCGGTTAGTACTTCTGGGCGCTCGGCCAGCGATCACTGAATGTGTTCGCGAACGCGTTCAGGGCGGGTTTCCACCGCATCGTCCACCGTGTCTGCCCCTTGCCGGTCGGGTCCAGCGATCGGGTGACGAGGTAGAGACACTTTAACGCAGCTTGTTCCGTGGGGAAGTGACCTCGTGCCCGCACAGCCTTACGATACCGCGCATTGAGCGATTCAATGGCATTCGTCGAGCACAACACACGCCGAATTTCGGGATCGTAATCCAAGAAGGGAGTGAACTCCTCCCACGCATTGCGCCACAGACGGATCATCGCCGAATACTGGCCACCCCACTTCTCTTCCAACTCGTCCAACGCCACCTCCGCAGCCGTGACGGTCGCAGCCGCGTAGATCGGCTTAAGATCTTTCTTCAGCGCGTCCCAATCACGCTTCGACGCGATCCGGAAAGAATTGCGAATCAAATGAATCACACAGGTCTGCACCCGGGCCTGCGGCCACACATCAGCCACCACATCCGGCAACCCCTTCAACCCGTCGCAGACCACGAAGAACACGTCCTTCATGCCACGGTTCTTCAAATCCTGCAACACCTGCAACCAGAACTTCGCTCCCTCACCACCGGTCCCGGCCCACAGGCCGAGCACATCCTTACGACCCTCGAGTGTCACCCCGATCGCCGCGTAGAACGCGCGGTTGGCGACCTGCCCATCCCGCACTTTCACAACAATCGCGTCAATGAACACCGCCGCGTACACCTCATCAAGCGGACGCGACTGCCATTCCTGCATCTCCGACACCACAGCATCGGTAATCCGCGACACCGTCTCCTTCGACACCGACGCGCCATAAATCTCGGCGAAATGCGCGGAAATCTCGCCCGTTGTCAGCCCTTTCGCATACAACGACAACACGATCTCATCGACACTCCCGAGCCGACGCTGCCGCTTTTTCACGATCACCGGCTCGAAGCTGCCCTCACGGTCTCGCGGCACCCGAACCTGCACTTCGCCCACCGCATCGGAGACCACCGTCTTGGCCCGCGAGCCGTTCCGCACGTTCCTGCCCTCACGACCGGGCTCGTCGGCGTGCTTGGCATGCCCGAGGTGCTCGGTCATCTCCGCCTCCAGCGCGGTCTCCAGCACCGTCTTCGTCAGCTGCTTCAGCAGCCCGTCCGGCCCGGTCAGGGCCAGCCCCTGCTCCTGCGCCTGCCTGATCACCTCCGCGGCCAGCCGCTCCTGCGCGCTCGTCTCCGGCGCGCCGGCCTTCTCCTTCGATGCCCCTGTCGTCACAGCATCAACACTCATCACACTCCGTGCCCATCCCGCCGGACCTCAGCCCCGGCGTGTCGGGCCGAACCCACCGATCTTGAAACAGTCCCGTTGTCTTGACCATGGCACTTTACCGGACCGTTCGGGATGGCTCAGGCGCGACACGTCACCGGCGTGTACAGACGTCACGCGGGTGTTAGGCGTCAGAAGAAGTCCTCGCCCAGCTGCACCATGACCAAGTTCCTCCACCGGAGTGAGGTTGAGGTGTGTCAAGGATCTTGGTTGTTGATTAGGCAGCGGTTGCTGCGGTCTGGTGGTCGGCCAGTGCTCCGGCTGGGGTGCGGTAGCCGAGGCTGCTGTGGAGTCGTTGCCGGTTGTAGAACACCTCGATGTAGTCGGCGACGGCGAACCTGGCATGTGCCCCGGGTGCGGAACGGTTCGCGGTGATACATCTCGTTCTTCAGGGCGGCGAAGAATGATTCGGCAGCCGCGTTGTCCCAAAACGGGTCCGCCCGAGGCTGGTTCGGATCTGATTTTCCTTGCAGTAGAGGGAAAACTCGGCCGAGGTGTATTGGCATCCGCGGTCGCTGTGGAAGATCGCACCCGGCCGGGTGCGGCCGTGGGTGATCGCCATGGCCAGGGCGTCGGTCACCAGCGAGGTGCGCATGTGGACTGCCGGCTGCCAGCCGATGACCATTCGGGTCGCCAGATCGATCACCGTGGCCAGATACAGCCAGCCCTGCCCGGTCCTGAGATAGGTGATGTCAGCGACCAGCCGTGTGCCGGGCGTGTCACCGGTGAAGTCCCTGCCGATGAGGTCCGGGCTGGCCACCGGCTGCTCGCCGGGCACAGTGGTGGTCTTGTAGGCCCGGGGCTGGCAGGCTTTCAACCCGGCCTCGCGCATCAGCACGGCAACCAGGCCGACGCTGCAGGCATGTCCGCGCCGGTTGAGCTCCGCGGCGACCCTCCGGCAGCCGTAAGCACCCCTAGCTGCCGCCTCAGCGGCCGTGTCGACCGCTTCTCGCAGCCACTGTGAACGGGTGCCCGGTCTCGGTGTTTCCCAAGGCTGTTGATCTTCCCACGTCACCCTTCGTCGACTTGGTCCTGCTTGGTCGGGGCGGTGCGGTTCTGGTGGTCGGCCCTGCTGGCGCGGCTCCGGCTGAGGTGCGCCGACCACTCGTCACCTTTGTACAGCCGCGCAAGTTCGATCAGCGAATCCAATAGGTGTTCTCGCTGCGAAGGGTCGAGTTCGGACCAGAACCACCCGGCAAGGCGAGCCAACCATTGCTCAGGGGGATGTGACTGCGCTGGGGGCGGAAGCGCCGCGATGGCGCGCGAGAACCCCGCCAGGGCGGTGGCCGTCGCATCGGCGGGGAGATCCGTCAGAGGTACGCGCCGGAGCCACCATGCAGCCAAGGTTGCCGGGTCCGTCATGACGTCGCGCATGGCGTCCAGTCGCGCCTGGGAGCGGTGAAGGCGAGCGTGCTCGGTGGACATGTCGGTGTGTTCGCGGGCGGCGCGTACGCGATCCTGCTTGCTGCTCGTAAGGTGTGCTCGGGTGATCCGCCAGCAGGCTCCGGGTAGATGGTCAGTGTTCTGGGGATGGCTGAGAGTCGCGAGAACTGCGTCTTCAGCTCTAGCGGGATCGAGGAGGCAACAGCCCGGCGTCAGCTCGCTCGCGCGCTCACGCACAACCTGGCGGATAGCCGGCAAGAGCGAGCCCCGTTCGCCGGTCGTCTGTCCATTGGTGGAGTCGTCGGTGAGATGCCAGCCGATGGTGAGCGCGGCAGTGAACGCCAGGCCAGTATGTTCGCTGGGCAGCAGTGTACTGAACCGCAGGCGCCGCTCCTGCGTCCTGCGGATGCGCGTCAAGAACATCGGTTTGACTAGCCCTGTGTGGCTCCGGTTGTCTCAGATCGCACCGCTTCTGCTCGTCCGTTTTCGGTCGCACGTTGGTCGGTCGTCAGCATGAGGGCGCTGGTAGCTCGCTTAACGATTCGGTAATGAGCTGAGTCCCGCGCGGGCGCCGACCTGTCGCGCGAAGGCAAAAAGGGTTCGAGCGACTTTGTATGCAACAGATGCGTGGTGACAGCCTCGACGAGCAGGTCCTCGGCGTGGTCGTCGAGCCGCCCATCGTCGATGGCGGCTCCCCATTCGCATAGTGCCCTTGCCGCGTGATCCCGGCTCTGGGCCAGCGTCCAGGCCCCGACCCACCCATCGCGTAACCGATGCATGATCTCAGAGTCGGTGCGGGCTTGCCGCAGCAGCTCGGCGGCAAATGCGATGCCTTCGCCGGCAGCCAGCAACATGACGAAACCGCGCGCGGCAGCTGCGGGCCACCGGCTCGCCCAGGACTGCACCGCGCTCAGGACTAATGCTGCGGAGTCACGGTCGCGGGATGCCAGCACCCGAAGTGCCTCGCCGGCCTTGTCTGCGATGGCGCTGTTGGCGGGATTATCCAAGATCCATTTTAATCGAACAAGCGCGCGCTGCAGCGGCATGCCCTCGTTTTGGCAGAATTCGGCGACAATGCCTTGATGGACGGCGGACGTAGATTGGGCCCATTCGCGGAGTAATGTGAGGACATCGGACCTGAAGCCGTCGGATGCCAATCCCGCCACGAGTGTTGCAGAGACGAGTGCACGTTGACGCTCATTGCCTGTTAGCCATTTTGTAATGGAATTACGAACCGCATTATTGTCCGCTTCGGAGGCAAGGGCGACAATAATGGAGCCGAGGCGTTCGGTATTTCGCGCAGAAGGTCCAGGAATACTGACGATCGCGCCGAACCAATTGAGGAGGTTGGGTCGTTGAAAAGGATACTCGCGCCAGAAATAGCGCAGAACCGCAAGATCGGCTCCGGGGCGGGACGTTGTCAGGTGGACCTGATCCGCTTCAACGCTGGCATCGAGCAACGAGAGACGACGGGTAAATCCCGGGTCAGCGAGCGCTTTGAACGCATTGCGCGGCGCAGCAAACTCGGCCAGGAGTGCGTCATATGCGGAGTACACGAACCCTGTCGCGGACCCTTCCATCGCTGCTGTCGCCACTAGCAAGAGCTTGATGTCTGCAACTCTCGCGAGATCGTCAATACCTCTAGGAATCTGGTCGAAGTGCTTCCGCAGGAATGACGGCCATGCGGCAATCTGGGCTACCGCCTTATGTAACGCTTCTGGCTCCTCAACGGTGGCCACGACGCGAGCCAAAGCGGCCGCGTCCGCCGGCTTGGTGAGCGTAGCTATAGCCTCACGGACCTGGTCCTGCGTAATGCGATTGCGCATGGCCTCATCCGCAGTGCGCCATTCTACATGTCGGCGCAGGACTTCGTGTGCATCTGGTTGGCCCAGCTCTCGCATGATCGAGGACGCCGCACCGGAAGGATCGGACCATATGGTGTGGGTCGCCAGCACTACAAGACGCGCCTTTGCCTCGTTCAAATTGTCGTTGAGACCGACAAGTGCATCCACGAATTTAGGCGTGACTACATCATCTTCATCGCTGAGATCAAGCAGGTAGTCTCCACCTGAGGTCGCGCGGATGAGTCGGGTATCGGGGGTGGACCAGTCCACATCGAACTCACGTATCATTCGAGAATCGTTCGACGGGACGTTCCGGGGGCGGACTTCATTCAGTAGATGCACTGCTGCGGTGCGGCGTCCGGTATGCGGTGCCCCCACGATGACCAGCAGTGGACTGCTTTCGAGAGTCCGCCGCGCCTTATCGAGGTGATCGACGGGGACAAAAGCCTCCCGCGCCGCCTCGACGAAATCACGTGCGACAGGCCGCGAACTCAGCAACGGGCCTTCGTAGAAGTGTTGATCAACCCCTTGATAAAAAGATCCCGATCCAGAATTGAACCCGAGGTTCGTTGCGTCCTGTTGAGGATAAGTCATAACTTTACTTGTTGCCTCGGTTGATTGTCTGAAAGGTAGCCTGATAGAAATCGCCTTTGCCTAGGTTAAGGCCGACTTGAACAGGGTTCGGGGCGACCTGCGCGTCGCTGTGCTGCCGTAGCTGCTGCGTCAACGCGACAAGTTCGGGTACGCTGCTCGGATCATCGCGTAGGAGTCGACGTAGATGCTCCGCCCATTTTCGTGCGAGCGCCTCTGCAAGCGGGTCCCGTGCCGCTTCGTCAGCAGAACGCAACTGTTCACGATCTCGCTCGACGCCGTCTGAGATCTCGTCGACCTCTCTGCGATGCTTGCGACGCCACAGGTTCGCGAACCACCCCACCGCTTGTTTCCCGGTTTCCGTTGCCAAGGTCCGAACGAGTGCCTGAGCAGCGTCATCGACAATCAAGTCCACATTTGCTGGAAGATTCACCCGGCTCCTCCCCACCATCTGGGCGCTGACCCCGATCCCGAAGATAACCACAGAGTCGCGAATACCTGGACGTGTTCGGGTCAACTTTCGCCAAGATCACCGCAATAGCGCAATATGCTCGACAGATCGTGATCCGCCCCTGGCTGATGACACCGCATTGGAGCAGTGACAGCGCGGCTCGAAGCGGAGTACCACCACGAAGTCACGTCCATTGCCGGATGACGCGAGAACTGCGCTGCTGATGGCAACGGTGTTTATCGGTGCACGATGTCCGACCCAGGAGCACTGGCCGAAAACCCGAGGACCGTGAACGTCCGCGAAGACTTACTGCGGCGCGGGAGCGGCCAAGCAGCGCGTCGCCGACGCGGAGGCGCGCATTCACCGACATCAGGCCGCTATCGAGGCGGAGGGATGACGCGAGGGAGAGACCCGACCGCGCTGGTTCAGGTGATCAACGAGGCACAGGCCCAGCGGGCGGCGGCACGAGCGGCGTTGAAGACCCGGCCCGATACCCCTTCGGTCACGCGGGCCGACGTGCACACGATGATCGATTCACTCGGCGACATAGCGATCGCTGTCACGGCGAACAAGCCGACACCGCTGGCGCGGCCCTCTACTCGAAGTTTTCGGTATGAGCCATGCGAGCGGGCCGTCTGCGTGACCGCCACGCCCCGTGTGACTAACAGGATGGCCGTCGTCGGCGGCATGACCAACGGGCCGCCCAGCCCCACCAGGACCATCAGCAAGCCAGTGCCCACAGCGGCATTGTGGTGGGGACCAGAGCCAGGGCCACCAGGCCGCCCGCCATGGCCGCAAGGCCGGTCGCGATCAGCGGCGGCCTGCCGAAACGGGCCGCCAGCCGGGCGGTGAACGGGGTGAGCAGGAGGCCGATCACCATCATCGGCAGGAACACGGTCCCGATCCCCAGCGCCGTGAGGCCGCGCACGGACTGCAGGTAGAGACTGAAGACGATAGGCAGGCCGTAGAACCAGACCATGAACGCGAACCCGATCAGCGCTCACGACCACCGGGCGGGAGCGGAACAGGTCCATGCGCACCATCGGGCGGCGCACCCTCGACTCCACCACCACGAAGGCCACTGCAGCGAGGACGGCCACCGCCAGCGCGACGACGACCCGGGGACCGGTGAAGCCCAACGCGCCCGCCTCGATCGCCCCGTAGGTCAGACCGCCCATCGCCCAGATCGCCAACGCCCGCGCGGGGGGGGCGGCCTCCGGGAAGGCCTCGGAGAGCAGCGTCATCGACGAGGGCATCATCACCGCGGCGGCCCCCTGCAGCAGTCGGGCGCCGACGAGGGCGGGCATGGTCGGGGCGAGCCCGCACGCCAGCGACGCGACGACGAACAACAGCACTGCGGCACCGAAGGCGCGGCGCGCACCGATGCGGTCGGTGAGCGAGCCGCAGAGAGCAGCAGCGCGGCGAATACGAGGGTGCAGCCGACCATGACCCACTGCAGGGCGGTCACCGACCGCCGAGGTCGCTCTGGATGAACGGCAGGACCACATTGACGATCACCGCGTCCAGGGTGATGACGAAGAACCCGAGCAGGGCTGCGACGAGGGTGAGGACCGGGGCGCGACCGTCGCCGGCCTCGTTCCGCACACTCGTCGCCGTCGATGTGGACATGACACTGGACTCCTCAGTAGATGGTCGTGGACCTCGGGGGCCCGGTCGCGTCGCCGCTTCGGGCCTGACCACAGAGAACACCGCGGTACGCGACCGCGGGAGTGCCAACCCGTGGGGGTACCAGCTCAGCCCCTCACCCGGCCCGTCGGGAACGATGGTCCCGTCGTGGCCGACACTTCCGGGCACCGGGCCGCAGACCCCGCGTCCGACGACCGCGGGCCCTAGAGACGTCAGGAGGCCGCTACCGCGACACGGGCCGTGGCCACGACATCGGCTCCACCCGACAGGCGAGCCAGACGGTCCAGCGGCATCCGGACCTGCTCCAACGGGCCTGGCGGCTCCTACACGACCGGATCAGTGTTGGGTCGCGGACTCGACCTCCGTCTGGACACCGGCGGGGTTCTGCTGCGTCGCGCTGCTCACCGATGTCTACTCGCGTCCTCGAGCGCCCGTCTCCGCTCCCCCATACCTCCGCGCGCGCACGCTCGAGTTTCTTCGAGCTGCCAAGACGATCTCTGGGAGGATTCGGCGGGTCGAGCTGCGGGGCGGGAGGAGGCGGGCCTTCTCGCTGCCGGCGAGTAGCGAGACGCCCGGTCCCTCGAGCTGAGGCAGTGGCGGCGCGAAGGGACGGGTGAGGCGGGCCGCACCCGACCCCGTCCGTCAGCGGGCCGTCATCCGTAGCGCACCGTCCATCCGGATGGTCTCGCCGTTGAGGTAATCGTGCTCGGCGACCATCGCGACGAGCCGCGCGTACTCGCTCGGCTCGGCGAGCCGCTGCGGGAAGGTCACGGAGGCGGCGAGGCCTGCGCGGACGTCGTCGGAGAAGCCCGCCATCATCGGCGTGTCCACGATGCCCGGTGCCACGGTGACGACGCGGATGCCGTACTGGGCGAGGTCGCGGGCCGCCGTGATCGTCATGCCGGCGACCCCGGCCTTGGACGCCGCGTAGGCGATCTGGCCGACTTGCGCCTCGAACGCCGCGATCGACGTTGTGTTCACGATGACGCCGCGCTGACCGTGCTCGTCCGGCTCGGTCGCGGCGATCCGCTCCGCGACCACGCGCATCACGTTGAACGTGCCGAGCAGGTTGACCTCAAGCACGGCACGGAACAAGCCGAGGTCGTGTGGCCCCTTCCGGGACAGGATCCGCGCCGAGGGCGCGATACCGGCGCAGTTGACAGCCAGGCGCAGCGGCTCGGGGCCGCCCGCGGCGCGGGCCACGGCCTCGGACACCGACGTCTCGTCGGTGACGTCCGCGGCGACGAGGGTGACGCCGTCGGGTACGGCCTGGGCGGCGGCGACGGCCTTCTCGAGGTCGAGGCCGTACACGGTGGTGCCCTGTCGGGCGAGGTGCTCGGCTGTGGCGGCGCCGAGGCCGGAGGCGGCTCCGGTGACGACGGCGGCGATGCGGGTGAGCTGCATGGGTCTCCTCGGGTCGGTGGGGCGCGCCGGTGAAGCAGGCCGCGGCCGGCTGCGAGGCGCTGGAACTGGTCGGTGCCCTCGATGATCTGGGTCGATGGTGCGACCGGCTGTCAGCGGCCGACTGCGGCCGGCGGGCCCACGACTCCCCGGAGCCGGGCGAGCTCGTGTCGCCAGGCCGTGTCGGTGTTGAATCCCGCGCCGAGGTCGGGCAGTTCGGCCATGTCGGCCGCAGGGAGGTCGACCAACGTGCCCCCGACCGACACGATCCGCATGGACAAGCGGGCCAGGCCATCGACGCTGACAGCCTGCAGGACGGCCTGTTCCACGCCGGCAGCCGCGCTGGTCAGGCCGTGGGCGCGGAGCACGACGACGGGTCGGTCGCACATGGAGCGGACCATCTCCTCGGCGAGGGCGCGTGTGCGCACCAGAACGCCGCGGGGGTGCACCGGAACCCCGCCGGCGGCCAGCCGGGTGCCGGGGATGTCGAACGCACCGACGATCGGACGGATGGCGATACCGGCGAGATCGGCGGCGACGGTGTCGGGCGGATGGGCGTGCAGCACGGCGTCGACGTCGGGACGCAGGCGCAGGACCTCGGTGTGCAGCGGGAGCTCGTTGGGCGGCGCGTAGCCGTCGAGCTCGCCCGGGGCGCCCTCGGCTCCGTCGAGGTCGACGAGCCGGATGTCGTCCGGGACGGTGTAGCCGAGCCCGCGCTCTCGCGGTCCGCGGCACCGCACGAGCAGCCGGCGTTCGTCGATGCGCATGCTGACGTGACCGAGGATGCCGTCCGCCAGGCCGCGTCCCGCCATCACCCGGCATGCCTGGGCCAGCAGCTCACGCACCGGACCCAGCTCGGACGACCCCGGTGCAGCCGTGCTCATCGCGCCCCCGCCCCGGCCGACCGGGGGGCCGGGCGCGAGGCCTCGACCAGCGCTTGCACCTCGCCCAGGGAGCACGGCTGCGCACCGGCCCTGCTCAGCACCCGGCGGCCGGTGACCAGCGCCTTCGGCCAGTTCACCGTGAGCGCGCCGACGAACGCGCCGCCCTCGGCGTAGAGCACCGCGAACTTCTCGGGATCGGCGCCCTCGACGCGGACGTGGGTGTCCCCACCGGTGCGGCCGACGAGCTGAATCTTCCAGTCGTACTGGTCGCTCCACACGTACTCGACGGGTGCGTGGGTGCGGAGCTCGTCGGGATGGGTGATGTTGTGCGCCACGCAGACCGCCTGCTCGACGGCGTTGGTCCAGTGCTCGAGCCGCACGTATCGGTCGTGCACCGGATGCCACCAGCGCGCGACATCCCCGACCGCCCACACCTGGGGATCGGCCACGGACCTGTTGTGGCTGTCGCAGAGCACCCCGCCGTCGACGGGGATGCCGCTTCCCCGCAACCACGCGTCGTTCGGGACGGCCCCGATCCCCACCACGACCGTCGCCGCGGGCAGCACCGTCCCGTCCTCCAGCCGCACCGCGAGCCCCGAGGACGTCTCGTCGATCCCGGCGACGCCCACCCCGAAGCGGGTGCGCACGCCCCGTCCGGCGTGCAGCTCCCCGAACACCGCAGCCACCTCGGCGTCGAGCACCCGCGACAGGGGAACGGGCACCGGATCGACTAGGGTGACCTCCTCGACACCCATGCCCGACGCGGTCGCCGCCACCTCCGATCCGATGAAGCCCGCACCGATGACCACCAGCGGCCCGCCCGCCCGCAACGCGGCGCCGAGTGCGTGCGCATCGGCCAGGGAGCGCACCGCGTGCAGACCGTGCAGCGGTCCCCATGGCGACGGGCGCGCCGAGGCTCCCGTGGCGACGACGAGATCGTCATAGGGCAGGCTCGTGCCGTTCGCGAGCCGGATGCTTCCGCTCTCCCGGTTCAGACCGACGGCCGCCGAGCCCAGGACGAGGTCGATGCCCGCCTCGGCGGCGGCCCCCTCGGTCAGCAGGGCGATGCTCTCGAGCGTGGCGGTGCCGGCGAGGAAGGCCTTCGACAGCGGCGGCTTGTCGTAGGGCAGATGCGCTTCCTCACCGACCAGCATGATCTCGCCCTCGTGACCCGCCGCCCGCAGCGCCTGGGCCGTCCGGACTCCTCCGACGGACGCGCCGACGATGACCGTGCGCGCCATCAGTCGTCCTCGACGACCAGGGCCGAGACCGGGCAGCTGCGCGCTGCCTCCTCGACCCTGGTCCGGTCGCCGTCCGCGATCGTCGTCTTGAGCAGGACCACGATCCCGTCGTCGTCGATGTCGAACACGTCCTCCGCACCGACCACGCAGTTCGCGTAGCCCTGGCACGCCCCGAGATCGGCCTTCACGACCGCCATGTCGTCTCTCTCCTTCGGACTCTGATCAGACCGGCGGAATCAGGCCTTGGCCCCGATGCCGCCGTCGGGGTGCACGACCCCTCCGGTGATGCCGCGGGAGCGGTCCGACGCCAGGAACACGTAGCTCCACGCGTGGTCCTGGCCGGACAGCGCGACCTGCAACGGCACCCGCGCGGCCAGCTCCTGCGCGCGGTTGGGAGCGTCGTTGAGCCGACGCTCGTCCAGGCCCAGGCTGCCGATGCCGCGCAGGTCCGTGTTCAGCGTGCCGCCGGGCGCCACGCCGTTCACCCGGATCTCGGGCGCCAGCTCGTGCGCCATCGCGGTGACCAGCCCGCGCACCGCGAACTTGGTCGACACGTAGAGCACTCCGCCACGGCCCGGGTAGTACGCCGAGGTCGACTCCGTGAGCAGGATCGAGCCGCGGCTCTCCCGCAGCGCGGGCAGAGCGGCCTTGACCGAGTGCAGGTGGGACTTGACGTTCACTCGGAAGATCTCGTCGAACGCATCGTCGATCCGGTCCGCGTCCAGCTCACCGACCCCGCGGTAGAAGTCGAACACCCCCACGCAGTTGACCAGCACGTCCAGCCCGCCGAAGGCCTCCAGGGTCGTCGCGACCGCCTGTTCGTTGGCTTCCCGTGTGGTCGCGTCCCCCATGACGACAGGCAACCCCGGGATCTCCGTGGACAGCGTGCCGCACTTGGCCTCGTCCCGCTCCAGGACGGCGACCTGGGCACCCTCGGCCCGGAAGGCGTCCACCACTGCCCGGCCGATGCCAGAACCCGCCCCGACGACCAGCGCGCGCTTGCCCTCGAGCCAGCCGCTCACGCTTCCTCCCCTTCGAACAGCGGCCCGAAGGGGTGCCCGATCATCGCCGAGAAGGTGGCCGCGTTCTGCCAGGTCAACGACTCCACCTCCAACGGACACAACGCCACCCACTGCCCGGACTTGGGCGCCTCGACCAGCAGTCGGGCCCCGTTGCGGGTCTCCACCCGCGACACCCGGATCTCGGAGAACTCGTTGCCCACGCTGATCGCCTCACCGATCTGGTGTGCCTTCAGCTCCCGCAGCTCCTCGGCCGCCTGGCGCGCGGCGTCGGCGTCCTCGGTCTCGCCCTCCCACTGGAGCCTGGTCACAGGAACACCGCCAGGTTCTGTGTCCGCAACACCGAGTCGTCCACCAGGATCGTGCGCCGCGCGAGCTGCCAGCCCTCGCCCACACGGCGCAGCAGGTCCTCCCGGCCCGCGGAGATCACCGACGCCTCCCGCACGTCGCCACGGCTGCGGTAGAGCAGCAGAGCGGTGTCCACGACGATCTCGTCCTCCTTCGCGGTGGCGAAGGTCCGCACGTTCGTGACGTGATGGCGTAGCCGCGAGGGCGGATCCTCCGTCCACGCGTGCTCGGTGAGGAACCGCGCCACCCGCCGGGCGAGCGAGTATTTGTTCTCGTCGAAGTGCGCCATGTGCGGAGCAGAGTCGTACCCGGCCATCGATGCCGTGGTCACCCGCACGGGCATGATGTAGTGGACGTCCTCGGTGATCAGGTCCAGCCAGTCGGAGTAGTTCTGGGCGTCGAGGATGTAGGCCTCCTCCACCACCCAGCGGTGGGCCTGCAGGTGCCGCGGATCGTCGAAGGGCAGGCAGGCACCCACACGCTCGGTACGCGGGGCGTGCCCGCCCAACCGGGACTGCATCGAGTAGGGCCCCCCGTTGCCGGTCGGCTTCGAGTCCCCCCTCTCCTGCGCCGGCTGGGTCTCGACGCTCACGAGCGTCCCTCCTCGGCGTCGGCCGGGACCCCGGACACCTCGACCTGCAACACCTTCTCCGCCGGCCGTTCCAGATGATCCGCCCACCGGCTCAGCAGATGCCGCTGGTTGTACTCGCCATAACCGACGTGCGCCTGACCCGGACCCGCGTACTGCTCACGCGTCAACGGCGCCACGACCTCGGTGCCGTCCTCCAACAACCCCATTCGACTGTTGAGCAGGAGCCGCCGTGCCATGGCCCCCGCCGCGGTGTTGGTCAGCGAGACCCAGTTCTCCACGTCGTCCTGCTCGAACATCCCCGTCGAACCGAAACACATCAGATACGCCTTGTAGGACAACGCCTTGAACGCCTCCGGCGCCTCCGCGTCCACCGCGAACCAGGACAACACCTCGGTCTCGTCTGGCCCCACCGGCTGCCAGGTACGCAACGAGATGAACGGCAGCACCTCCTCGGAGTCCTCGACCCGAGGCCAGTTGTGAACGAAACTCATGTTCGGGAAGATCGAAGCGGCCGAGATCATGAACCCGTCCCGACCGATCACGTCGAGCTGGTCGGCAGACCACTGCTCCTTCATCTTCTCGATCATCACGTCGGGGTAGCCGACGTAGCGGAGCTTCTCCTCGAGCGTGCCCGGGGGCAGCTTGTAGGTGGTGCCACCGCCGTTGCCCGCCCAGTAGGTGTTCCCGTCCTTGCGCTTCTCCGCCTTGGGCTCACGGAATAACCCGATCTCCACCACGGAGGTGTGCGTCTGCGGGGTGTGGTACATGTCGCCGGCGAAGTTCTCGGCACCGATCTTCCAGTTCGCCTTCACTCGCCAGCGCTGCGGACCCCGCAGCTCGATCCCACTGCCCGACTGACGGGTGTAGTAGTCGAGGAAGAAGGTGAAGTCCCCCAGGTACTCCCGCAGCGGCACCGCGTCCGGATCCAGGCTGATGAAGATCAACCCGTTGTAGAGGTCCAACGACGGCGCGGGCAGCAACGTCTGCCCCTTGCGCCGGAACCCCGCCTCACCACCGTAGGCGTCCTTGTGGAACGGCAGACCCACGATCCGTCCGTCGTTGCGGTAGGACCAGCCGTGGTACGGGCACCGGAAGTGCGAGGCGTTGCCCATCTCGGCCCGGCAGACCTGCATGCCGCGATGAAGGCACATGTTGAACATCGCGCGGACCTCACCGTCCTCACCGCGGGCAAGGATGAACGAGTCCTCCAGTACCCGCCGGACCACGTAGTCACCCGCCTGCGGGATCTCCGACTCGTGCCCCACGAACAACCACGCCCGACTGAACAGCCGCTCCTTCTCCAGCCGGAAGATCTCCTCGTCGTTGTAGATGTGCGCCGGGATCATGCCCCGCCGCACCTCCCCGAGAACGAGGTCGAGGTCACTCATCGACGACTCCTTGCCTGTTTCTGTCCATCAGAGTCGATGTCCTATTAACAGAATCTGCGATGCCCGGGCCGTATGTCAAGGGGGCCGGACACGACGACGCCCCCGCCCGAGGGACCCGGACGGGGGCGTAGGCACCGAACCTCAGCCGTGCAGGACGGTCGCCGCCTCCTCGACCGTGGCCAGCAGTACGGCTGCGATGCGGGCCTGGTCCCGCTTGGACATCCGTGACATGGGCAGTGACACGTTGAAGGCCAGCCGAGCGGGAGCCCGGCTCGGCGCGAAGGCGACGGCGACGGAGGAGACCCCCTCCTCGCTCTCCTCCGAGCTCACTGCGTAGCCGCGCCTGCGGATCTGCACGAGTTCCAGGTCCAGCTCCGTCCGACTCGACAAGCTGTGCTCGGTGAGACCCTCCAGCTCTTCCACGGGGAACAGCGCGTGGACCTCGTCCTGGGACATGTGAGCAAGCATCGCCTTCCCCGTGGACGTCGACGGCGCGGGCATCGACATGCCGAGCCGGGACGCCACGCGCACCCCCTGGGGGCTCTCGATCGCGTCGATGAACCGGACCACCGGGCCATCGAGCAGGCCGAGGTGCACCGTCTCGCGCAGCTCCGCGTTGAGCCGCTCCAGGAACGGATGCAGCTCGGCCCGGAAATCGAAGCGTTGCAGGATCGAGTACGCCACCCCCGTCAGCGCGGTCCCGGGTCGGTAGACCTTCGTGCGCGCGTCCTGCCGGACGAAGCCCCGATAGAGCAACATCGCCAGCATCCGGTGCGCGGTCGACGAGGCGACCCCGAGGTACTCACTGACGTCGGTCAGCCGCACCTCCGACTGCTCGCCGAAGAGCAGCAGGATCTTCAGCGCGTTGTCGACCGACTCGATCGGGTACTGCGGCGGCCGCCGACCGGCGCCCGTTGCCGACTCCGGCACGGTTCTCTTCACAGCAGAGATTTTACCGTATCAGACCATGACGTTGACGGCTTTGAGCTCGGTGTAGGACAGAAGCTCCTCTATGCTCTCCTCGCGCCCGATCCCGGAGGACTTGGTGCCGCCGAAGGGCATGCCCCAGAAGTGCCGCGACGAGCCGTTGACCCACACGTAGCCCGCGTCGACCCGGTCGGCGAGGGTGACCGCGGTGGACACGTCCCGGGTCCAGATGCTGGCGGTGAGCCCGAACTCCACGCCGTTGGCGACGCGGACGGCGTCGTCGAGGTGGTCGAAGGTCAGGACGGACATCACCGGCCCGAACACCTCCTCCTGCTCGATCCGCATCCCCGGCTCCACGCCCGTGAGCACGGTCGGCTCGAGGAAGTACCCCTTGTCCAGGCCCTCCGGGCGGCCACCACCGTACGCGACCGTCGCGCCCTCACCGACCGCGATCTCGACGTAGCCCCGGGCCTTGTCGTACTGCGCGCGGGAGGCCAGTGGTCCCATCCGAGTCGCCGGGTCTGTGGGAGAACCGACCGGGATCGCCGCGACCTGGTCCAGGACCTTCCCCAGCACCTCGTCAGCGACCGAGGAGTGCAGGAGCACCCGCGAGGTCGAGCCGCAGGACTGTCCCTGGGACCAGGCGAAGTTCATCCCGTTGACGGTGCCGGTGGCGGCGGCGTCGAGATCGGCGTCGGGGCAGACGATCAGGGCGTTCTTCCCGCCCAGCTCCAGACTGATCTCCTTGACCCCCACCTCCGCGGCGTCCCGCTGGATGATCCGGCCCACCCGGTCACTGCCGATGAACCCGATCCGCCGCACCAGCGGGTGCGTGACGAGCGCGCTCGCCGCCGCGGGGCCGTTCCCGGTCACCACGGACAGCAGACCGGGCGGGAGCACCTCCGCAGCCAGCTCACCGAGGCGGAGCGCGGACAACGGCGTGATGTCCGACGGTTTGAGCACGACGCCGTTGCCCGCCATCAGCGGTGCGGCGATCTTCGAGGCGGCGAAGAAGATTGGATGGTTGAACGGCACGATCCGTGCGACGACACCGAACGGCGCTCGCTTGGTGTAGTGCAGGTTCTCCGGGCTCGCCGGGACGGTCGCGCCGCCGAGGTGAGAGGCGAAGTCAGCGAACAGGTCCAGGACCTCGGCGCCCCAGGCCACGTCGTTGTACATCGCGGTCACCGGGTTGCCGGAGTCGAGCGCGTCGAGCATCGCGAACTCGTCGGCATGCGCCCGCACGACCTCCGCCAGCGCACGCAACCGGCGCCCCCGCTCCCGGACGTCCACATGCCCCCACGCCACGGCAGCGTCCGCCGCGGCACGCACCGCCGCGTCGACATCCGACGAGGACGCATCCGGCGCCACGGCCAGCGTCAACTCCGTCGCCGGACACTCCACCTCATACCCACGCCCGCCCTCTGCCGAGCGCAGAACCCCACCGATCGGCAGCCTCCACTCCCGGTCCGCGACCGCGGTGCCCGCCAGCCCAGTAGTCGTCGACACGCATCTCTCCAGTTCGAGGAAGTGGAGCCGCCGGAACGGCGGCTCCGGGACGGTCACGCGAAGAAGAGCTCCACGTCCTTCGGGTCACCCTCGACGACGACGAGGCTGGGCCCCGTGGCGTCGACCGCCTCGCGCAGGCGCGCTCGCAGCTGCGCGGGCGTACCGACCCGGCTCGCCGGGAGCCCCAAAGAGCCTGCGAGCGCGACGAAGTCGATCGGTGGCGAGTCGAAGATCCAGCCGTACTCGGACTCGCGCAGGTGGGAGTCCCCGCCGATCTTCCGTGAGCTCGCGCCGATGTCCTGCCATCCGCCGTTGTCGAGTACGACGAACACGACCCGGGAGCCCAGCTTGGCCGCGGAGTAGATCGCCGTGGCCGAGAACATGAAGCCACCGTCCCCGACGAAGACGATCACGGGCCGGTCCGGCAGGGCCAGGCTCACCCCCACCGCGGCCGGAACGGCCCACCCCTGCGCACTGGCCCGCGCCGAGATGCCGAAGTAGAGCTCGGGCTCCTCGAAGTCCCAGAGTCGCTCGGCGAAGATCGCCGCGGTGCCCGCCTGGTTGACCACCGCGCAGCCTCCTCCGACCGCGGCGAGCTCGGAGACGATGCGGCCGGCCCGCAGCGGCGAGTCCTCGAAGCCGTCGTCGACGAGTCCCTGCCGCTCGGCTCGAGCGAGCCGGCGCCGCTCGACGTAGGTGGTGTTCTCCCGTCGGCCGGAAGCCGCGGCGCAGGCCCGGACGGCATCGGTGAGTGCCGCCATGACCTGAGCCGGTGCGCCGGTCAGGGCGACGTCCGGGGTGAAGAACCGCGTGACCGCGGCCGGGTCCACGGAGTGCACGATCCGGGCCGCACCGGTGCCGACCAGCAGGTTCGGCCCGGGCCCGCGTTGCTCGGTGAGCTCGCACCCCACGTAGAGCAGGACGTCCGCCTCCGCCACGACCTCCCGGTGGTCGGACACCTTGCCCACGTACTGCGCGTGTGCGGTCGGGAACGGCATCCGCGAAGGGTACTGCTCGATGAGCACGGTGGCTCCCCACGCCTCGGCCAGGCCCACCGCCTCGTCGACGGCGCCGTAGCGGGCCACCTCCGACCCCAGCACGAGCACCGGGTCCCGGCTCTCGACCATGGCCGCGGCCGCCCGTCGAACGGCGTCCGCGTCCGCCGGGCCGGGCTCGGGAACGGCCAGGGGCCGCACGCTGTCGAGCACCGACTCGTCGACCATCTCCCCGTAGAGATCCAGCGGGAAGGCGATGTGCACGGGTCCCATCGGGGGCGTCGCCGCGATCGCGAACGCCCGTGAGAGCACCTCGGGGATGCGCTCCGCGGAGGGCACCTCGAAGCTCCACTTGGTGAACTGTTCGGTCATGTCGGTGACGTACCGGGGGACCGCCGCGTACGGGTCGCGACCGCTGACGCTGCGCGCCTCCGTGGTCGACGCCAGCACCAGCGGCACGTTGTCCGCCCAGGCCGTCGTCACGCCCATCATCGCCAGCGCGGTACCCGACGTGTGGTACACGCTCAGGAACGCGGGCCTGCCGGCGGCGAGGCCGTACCCGTTCGCCATCAGCGCGAGGTTCGTCTCGTTGAGCGCGCTGACGTAGCGCAAGGCGTCACGGTGTCGGTCCACTGCCTCCACAAGCGGCTGGATGCCGAAGCCCGCGACGTTGAAGACGTGTCCGGCCCCGAGCTTCACCAGCGTCCGGGCGATCGCCTCGGCGCCCGAGATCTTCGCCTGGGTCACTTCCCGTCCACCTTCCGGGTGTCGTCTGCCGGGGGTCCGAACGACACCACCAGGTGGCCGGGCTCGGACAGGTCCCCGTGCTCGACCGGCTGGGGACGGCGGACACGCACGTCGTAGAGACCGGGCACGGGCACCGACCGGGGCTCGATCCGAGCCCGCAGCTCGCGCCGGGACACGAACTCCGTCGGCACCCGGAGACCGTTCAGCTCGACGACCGAGTGCGGGGCGAACCAGTCACCGGTCACTTCGAGGACCGCCGCGCTCCCCGCGGGCAGGGCCGGGGGCGTCAGCACGTCGATCCGGGGGCGAGAGCGTGCGAAGGTGAACTCCTGCGGTGGCTCGGGGATGGGATTCTGATACCACGCGTGGTACTCGACGTCGACCAGCCGACCGTGCTGGACGACGTGCGCGATGGACCGCGTGTGCCGGATGTCCCGCAACGGGTCACCGTCGAGCACGACGAGGTCGGCCCGCTGGCCCGGGACGACCGAGCCCACGTCGTCGCTCTGGCCCAGGAACTCGGCGGCGACCGAGGTGGCCCCGCGCAGGGCGTCCAGCGGCGACAGGCCGATGTCCACCATCAGCTGCAGCTCGCGGTGGATGCTCAGGCCCGGGATGACGTGGCCGAGACCGGAGGCCGCCAGCAGCTTGCCGCCGCGGCGGTGGAACTCCGCCAGGATGCCCCAGAGCCTCATCAGCCCGCGCTGCGCGGCGCCCAGCTCCTCCGGGCCGGCCTGCTCCCACTCCCCGATCCGCCGGTAGCCGAGGATCTCCGCACGCACGGCCTCGGGGATGTAGCCCACGGCGGGGTTCTGCAGGAAGGCGCTGTCCTCGACCTCGTACTCCAGCACCCGCGGGCCGCCACCGCGTCCGCCCGTGTGGATCATGTCCGGCTCCAGGAAGGTGCCGCACTCGATCAGCACGTCGAGAGCCTTGTCGACCAGATCGTCATCCGCCTGGTCGAACCAGGCGAAATACGGCGGTCGGGTCGTCTTGATGGTCTGCAGGGCGAGCTGGTCGGCGCGGTCCAAAATGCTCCGCGGCACAGTCGACTCGATCATGCCGGTCGCATGGGCGAGCCCGCGCAGCCCGCGGCGAGCCGCGTCCACCCCACTCACGCTGATGTGCCCCATGGAGGGGATGCCGGCCTCACGCGCGACGGTCGCCAGCTCCTCGATCGCGTCGAGGGTCAGGAAGTTGTACGCCTTCAGGCAGTCGACCCCCTCCTCCTCGACGAGCCGGGCCGCGGCCTTCGCGGCCTGGCCGGGACCGGTGATCAGCGGATGCCAGTCCGCGAACAGCCCCCGCCCCTGCTCCTCGGTGGCGGCTCCGTGGAACATCGCCCCCGCGATCAGGAGCCGCGGGCCGAGGATGCGCCCGTCCGCGAGCCCCTCCTTCTGCGCCTGCATCCAGTGCAGCGGGAACATCGAGCCGGGGTCGAGCGCCGTCGTCGTCCCGTTCACCAGGAGTATCTCGCCCATCCAGCCCTCCCAGTGGATGTGCGTGTCGATGAGCCCAGGAATGACGTACTTGCCCGTGCAGTCGACCACCCGGACGCCGCGCTCCACCTCCCCTGCGGCCACGACGGACTCGATGCGACCCGACGCGATGTGCACGACCCGGTCGTCCAGCCAACGCCCCTCGGCCAGGTCCAGCACCGAGGCGTGGGTCAACGCCAGTCGTTCCCCGGGTGGTGAGAGATAACCCATCGTGCAACTCCATTGGTCTGGCTCGAAGGGGAGCCGGTCATTCGGCGCGGGTCATTCAGCGCAGGTCATTCAGCGTTCACTCGTTGCGAGACGTCCCAGCGCAGGGCCGACGACTCGATCATGGTGAAGACGAGGCTCACCACGACGCCCAGCACAGCCGCCAGGACCACGAACGCCCACATCTGCGCCGTCGCGCCGCCCATCTGGCGGAGCAGGATCTCCTGGCCCAGGCCATCGGCGCCCGCGATGAGCTCCGCGCCGATGCTGAGCAGGAAACCCTTCACCGCCGCGAGACGCACGCCGGTCAGCACGTACGGCAGTGCCGCGGGCAGCAGGACCCACCTGATCCGCTGGGACCGGCTCATGCGCAGGCTGCGGGCGGACTCCAGGGTGATGGCGTCGATGGAGCGCAGACCGGCCGTCGTCTGCAGCAGGATCACCCAGATGCACGTGAACACGATCAGGCTGACCTTGAACACGTCTCCGGTGCCCAACAGCAGCACCGCCATCGGGATGAACGCGATGGCCGGGGTCGACCGCAGGAAGTCGAACAGGCCGCGGGTGCTGCGTGCCGCGAACCGGGAAAGCCCGACGAGCAGCCCCAGGGCGACACCGCCGATCACGGCGATGCCGAACCCCACGAGCCACGAGGTGAAGGTGGCGCCGATCGCGCCGTAGGTCGCCGGGTCAGTGAGAACCTCGCCCAGGGCGCCGGCGACCTCCGTCGTCGTCGGCAGGATGCCCGCCCCGCCGATGTCCCACGAACCCGCCAGCTGGAGCAGCACGAGCAGCACGAGCACGATCAGGAGCGAGCCGACGCGGGGCGAGATCCGGACGCCGCCCCGCTCGGCCCGTCCGGTCGACGCGGTGGTCCTCGCGTCGGCGACGGCCACGCCCGTCGCCGAGGCACCGGTGTCGGTCGAGGTGTCCAGCTCGTCGGCTCGGGGGTTACGAAGTCGGGACATAGACCCATTCCTCCGCAGTGGGAACACGGTCGATCTGCTGGTGTGCGTGCGCGAACTCGGCGTACGCGGTGAACTTGTCCGGGGACATGCTCTCGGTGAAGTTGCCGAAGTTCTTGACACCCGCGAGGAGCGTCGGGTCCGTCTGGGTGTGCTCACGGACGACGTCTCGCATCAGCTCCGGGTCGGTGTTGGCCATCTTGGCCGCCGCCTGCATGGCCCGGCTGAACGCCGCCACGTCGGCGGCCCGGCTCGACAGTACGTCCTTCTTGCCGAAGTAGACGACGCTCGGCAGGCCGTCGATGATCTGACTCGGCGAGAACAGCTCCTTGAGCCCCATCGAGCGGGCCACCGAGAGGTAGGGCTCGAACCCCTGCCCGACGTCGAGCTGTCCGCTGTCCACCGCGCTCGGGATGTTCTGAACGGGGATCTGCACGAAGTTGATGGTGGCCGGGTCCCCGCCGTCCTGCTCGACGGTCGCCCGGATGTAGAGCTCGAGCGAGCCGCCGATGCTGTTCAGGCCGACCGTGCGGCCCGCCAGGTCGCGCGGACGGGTGATGGCGGGGTCCTTGTAGATCATCGCCTGCGTGGACTTGGCGAGGTCGCCGGTCGCAGTCGCTCCCACTCCCGCGATCGCCGAGACGGGGATCCCTCGCGTGACACTCGGGAGGAGGTCGCCGGAGCTGCCGGTCCCGATGTCGTAGTCGCCGCTGACGACCTTCGGCAGCTGCACCTGGGTGCCGCCGGTGAACGGCTCGAGCTCCACGTTGACCCCTTCGCGCTGGAAGAGACCCTGCTTCTCCGCCAGATAGGGCAGGAGGAAGTCCGAGACCTGCAGCGTGACGACCTTCAGTGGCTCACCGGGTTCGCCCGTCCCGGACCCGGAGGACCCACCGCCACACGCCGCCAGTAGCACGAGCGCCACTCCGAGACCGAGGGCTCTGCCGAGAGCGGACAAGCCTGACTTGCGATTCATAGTCCTGGTTCCTGTTCTCTACGTTGAGTGGTGTAACGGGGTCAGGGCTTACCGGTGAACGCTCGCCGCCCGCTCGTCGCGGGCCGCCGCTCCCACCGCCGACGGGGCGGCCGCGGCCCTGATCTCCTCGAAGACGGTGCTGCGCAGCTGCGCGAACAGCGGGTCCGCCCGAGTCGCCAGCTGATCGCGGTCGTCGCCGAGCCCGACGGGGATGCTCCGCGAGATCGACGCGGGCCTGCCGGACAGGATCAGCACCCGGTCCGACAGGTAGACGGACTCGTCGATATCGTGGGTGATGAGCAGGACCGAGACGCCTTCGGTCCGCTGGATCCGGCGGCTCAGGTCCTCCAGCTCGAACCTGGTCTGCGCGTCGACCGAGGCAAACGGCTCGTCCATGAGCAACAGCCGCGGGCGGCTGACGATCGCGCGCGCGATGGCCACCCGCTGCTGCATCCCGCCCGAGAGCTGCCACGGGTAGAGGTCGGCCGAGCCCGCGAGGCCAACCTCCTCGAGTGCCCGTTGCGCCTGCTCGGCCCGGCCCCTGCGCCCTTGGCCCGCGACCCGCAGCGGGAGCGCGACGTTGTCCCGGACCCGCAGCCAGGGGAACAGCGACCGCGAGTAGTCCTGGAAGACGATCGACACCCCCTCCGGCGGCCCGGAGGTCGGCAGGCCCCCGACGTGGACCGCGCCCCGGGTGGGGCGCTGCAGTCCGCCCAGGCAGCGCAGCAGGGTGGTCTTCCCGGTCCCCGACGGCCCGACGATGCAGACGAACTCCTGCTCGCCGACCTCGAGGTCGACGCCGCCGAGAACCTCGCGACGAGCGTCTCCCGACCCGAAGCTCATGCCGAGTGCCGAGGCCGCGAGCAGCGGGCCACCCGCAGCCTCGTGACGAAGGTCAGACGTCATCGGCTCGTTCTCCTCGCTCGTGGTGCCATTTCATGAACACGTTCCGCTCCAGGGCGCTGAACAGCTTGGCGGCGCCGAAGCCCACGCACCCGGCGGCCAACGCCCCCGCGTAGGCCGCGGTCATGTCGAAGCCGATCTTGCTCAGCGCCAGGTAGCGCCCCAGGCCGTGCGACGCCGTGAACAGCTCGATCGCCACCATCGCGGTCACGCTGATCGAGACCGCGAGGTTGATGCCGGCGAACACGTGCGGCGCGGCGGCGGGCAGCCTGACCATGACGAGCTTCTGTCGCCAGCTCATCCGCAGCGCGGTCGCCGTGTCGCGGAAGCCGGTGTCGACCGCCGCGACGCCCGCCACCGTGCCGAGCAGGATCGGCCAGAACGCCGCCCAGGCGATCAGCAAGATCTCGCTGAACGACCCGATGCCGAACAGGGCGATGAAGACCGGGATCAGCGCGACCACCGGGGTCGACCGGAAGATGTCGAGCACCGGCAGCAGCATCGTGCGGGCGGTCCTGGTCAGCCCCACCACGTAACCGACGGCGACTCCCAGCAGCACCGCCAGCCCGAGGCCCAGCAGAAGCCTGCCTAGGCTGGGCAGCAGGTTGGTCAGCACCGCGGAGGTGAGGAAGTCCTCGCGCAGGGAGCCGAGGATGTCCGTGAGCGGGGGGAGGAAGACGTCCGTGCTGCCCCGCGAGAGCAGGAACCAGACCAGCAGCAGGGCCACGGGCAGCCACAGCTCCACGCCGCGCCGGCCGCACCAGCGGCCGAACGCCGAGAGCCCCGTCTGCAGCGAGGAGCGCCGTTCGGGCGCTCGCCGGGGAGCGTCGATCGTCATGAGGTCATGCTCCGCTTGAAGAAGGGCACGAGCTCCTCCACGTTGTCGCACACCGCCCCGTGCGCGGGAGCGATCATGGTGGGCTTGAGCCGCGTGAGCAGCTCGTCGATGTCCGGGAATGTCCCCTCGACGTCACCGAAGCGCGTCCAGAACAGCGCCGCGTTGTTGAAGAACTGCGCCGTCTCGAGGTCTGGGGTCTCCTGTTCGGACGCCAGCCGGTCGCACTCGCCGTCCTCGTGCGGGTGCAGGAAGGCGAAGGCGTCGGAGACGAACAGGATCCCTGTCGCGCTGTCGTGCATCCACATGCTGCTGGGCAGGTCGCGCCAGACGGCGGGGACGAACGTCAGCACGCGGTCCCCCAGGTCCAGTGCCTCCCCCGCCGCGAAGTGACGGAAACTGCCGCTCGCCATCTGCTCGGGGTAGTAGAGGTGGAAGTCCCGGGTGTCACCGATGACGACTGCGTTCGGGTACTTCTCCAGCCACCGTCCCAGGAGCCCCGCGTGCGGGATCTCGGGGTGCGTCGGGAAGATGTAGTCCACTGGGGTGTCCCCCAAGAACTCGTCCAGCTGCCGTTCCATCTCCTCGGCCATCACCGGGTAGCCCGTGTCCACCAGGTACGCGCCGCCGTCGAACTTCACGACGTAGACCCCGAAGTGACCGTGGAGGAGCTTGCTCTTGTACGGCACCGGGAGGCAGCCACCTCCCCACAACACGTCGTCGCTGAGCCTGCGCGGCAGGGCGCCGCTCGCCGTCGCGACCTCGGTGACGTCGATGCTCATGCGCTCTCCTTCAGGCCCTCACGGTCGACGACGCGGGTGGGGTACGCCGGCGTCCCGACCACCAGCAGGGGAACGGGGGTCCGACTGAATTCCCGCAGCACGTCGTCGGTGTGTCTGCGCACCGTCTCGACGTTCTCGACGCCGTCGATGACCGCTCCGTGGCTGGGGCAAAGGCGTTCGATCGGGTACGCGTCGAACAACTCGTCGAGCTGGCGACGGATGGGGTCGGTGTCGGCACCGAGGAGCCAGTCGAACCTGTTCCGCAGGCCCGCCTCGACGGTCGCCCGGTCCAGCCGGTCGGACTGTCCGGGACGGACGATCGGCGTCTCGTCCGGGTCGGACAGGCTGACACAGCCCCAGGAGTCGCTGCAGAACAGGCTCCGGGTGTCAAAGTCGTAGACCCAGTTCGTCTGAAGGAGCCTCAGCGGGGCCCCGACACACCGCATCCGGCGACCGCCGGCCTCGAAGTCCTGGTTCTGCGCCATGGCCATCGGCTCGAAATCGGAGATCGACCTGACGTGCGCGTCGACGTGGGCGTCCTCGAAGGCGTCCATGAAGCTCATCACCGTGTCGCTGCCCAGCACGAAGTTCGACAGCAGCGACGTGAACAGCTGGTTGAGCGTGAACCTCCTGGACAGCCACGGGAAGTTGACCAGGGTGTCGAAGTTGTACCTGGTCATGACGACGTCGATGAGGGAGCTCGCCCCCAGGACGTGGTCGAGGCCCTCCGCCAGGGAGTCCCGCAGTGCGGTCACCGAGGTGTCGATGACCACCGACGCCCCGTCACGCCGGAGCACGTGGGTCTGCATCGGCAGCCAGCGGCCCGGCGCCACGGGCGCCCAGCACTGGCGCCCGTCTGCGGGCACGACCCCGCCGACCATGAACAGTTCCTCGACGACCTCGTGAACCGACCTCGGCAATGCGACGTTGCCTTGCACTTTCTCCCACCTCGTGTGCTCGAGCGCCGACCTCACGGTCGTCGCTGGGCGGTGTCTCCAACGTACTGTTGTCGATCCGACTTCTTGTGTCAAGCATGACTTTCTGTAGAACAGAGGCTATTCGCCGTCCTCGGCCCGGCCCGCCGACGAGGCCCCGCCGACGGCGGCCATCACGAGGTCAGCGCGTCAGCGCGACGTACTTGGCCTCGAGATACTCGTACAGCGCACCCGGTCCGCCTTCACGGCCGAGACCGGAGGACTTCACCCCGCCGAAGGGTGCCGCCGAGTCGTTGATGAGACTGCGGTTGACACCGACCATCCCGCACTCGAGCCGGTCGGCGACCTCGAGGGCCTCCCGGACGTCCTCGCTGAAGACGTAGCCGGCCAGACCGCGCGCGGAATCGTTGGCCAGCGCGACCGCCGCGTCGGTGGAGTCGACCCGGTAGATCGCCGCGACGGGAGCGAAGATCTCCTCCTCCGCGAGGGCCGTGCCGGGACGGATGTCGGTGATGATCGTCGGCTGGAGGAAGTGCCCCTCCCCCGCCACGACGTCGCCGCCGGTGAGCACCGTGGCGCCGCTCTCGCGGGCCTCGCGGATCATGCCCAGCGACCGCTCCCGCTGTCGTGCCGAGATCATCGGTCCGACGTCGGTGCCGGGCGCGAAGCCATCCCCGACGACGAGCTGCTCGGTGAGCGCGACGAAGCGGTCAAAGAAGCGGTCGGCGACCGCCTCGTGGACGAGGATCCGGTTCGCCGTGGTGCAGACCTGGCCCGCGTTGCGGAACTTGCACAGGACCGCCTGGCGGGCGGCGTGCTCGACGTCGGCGCGTTCGAGCACGAGGAACGGTCCGTCCCCGCCGAGCTCCATGGACGCGCTGATCACGTGCGGGGCGGCCTGTGTGAGCAGCTGGGCGCCCACCGCCGTCGACCCGGTGAAGCTGATCTTGCGCAGCCGCGGGTCCGCCATCACCGAGGCCGAGATCGCCTGGTCGTGGGTGGTGGGCAGGACGTTGAGCACGCCGGGGGGCAGACCGGCGTCGGCGAACGCCTCGACGAGCAGCAACGCCGTCAGCGGGGTCTCCGCGGCGGGCTTGAGCACCACCGTGCAACCCGCCGCCAGCGCGGCGGCGAGCTTGCGGGCCGGCATCAGCAGCGGGAAGTTCCACGGCGTGATCAGCAGGCTCGGACCGATCGGCTCGTAGCGGGTGACGATGTCGTAGCCGCCGTGCGAGCCGGGCCCCACGTGCCCGTGCAGGTCGGAAATGCGTTCGATCGCGAAGTCGACGCTCTCGATCGAGCCCGCGACCTCCGCCCGTGACTCGGACAGCGGTTTCCCGCTCTCCAGCGTCATCACCGTCGCCACGTCCTCGGCACGCTCCTCGAGCAGGTCGCGACCGCGGCGGAGCAGGGCCGCGCGCGCCCGGGGCACCACCGCCCGCCACGCGGCCTGCGCCTTGGCCGCCGCCACCAGCGCGGTCGTGGCGTCGGGGACGGTGGCGTCGGCGACCCGGGCGAGCACTGTGCCGGTCGCCGGGTTCTCCACCTCGAACGAGCGGGAGTCGGCCGCGTCCACCCAGGCCCCGTCGACGTGGAGCCGCGACGGCGTCGGGCGAGGGACGCGGTCCAGGGTTCGGGAGTCGTTCGCGATTCCCAGGGTCGTCATTGTCTTCGTCCTCTCAGAGCGGCCGGCTGATGGAGTCGATCTCCGCGGGGGGACGCCGAGGCCGGTCGCCGCCCTCACCCGGGTCCGCGGCGGACGACACCGACGCCATCTGCCTCACCGCACCCGAGGCGAGCAGTCCGTCGACCTCGGGGGCGCCGAACCCGTTCTCCTCGAGCACCTCCCGGGTGTGCTCACCGAGCCGCGGGGCCGGCCGCGGTGGCACGTGGGGCCAGCCGAGGTCGATGGGCGAGCGGGCGAGGCGCACCGGACCAAGCCCGGGCTGCTCGAGGACGTGGAAGAACTGCGTCTCGCTCAGGTGCGGGTCGGCGAACAGGTCGTCGATGGAGTTGACCGGTCCGTGCGGGATGTCCGCCGCGAGGAGGAGCCGCTCGCAGTCCTCGGTGCTCCGGATGCGCAGCTCGTCCTCGACGAGCCGGTAGAGCTCGTCGATCGCCTTCGTCCGGCCCTCGATAGTCGAGAACCTCGGGTCGTCGGCGAGGTGGTCCTTGCCGATCGCGGCGAAGAACCTGCGCCAGTGCCGGTCGGTGTAGATCAACACGGCGAGGTAGCCGTCCGACGTGCGGTGCGGGCGCCGGTACCGGGAGTCGGTGCGGGCGTACCCCGTGGGCCCGTTCGGCGGGTAGGCCACCCACCCACCCTGGCGGTCGAGCAGCATGAACGACGCCATGGTCTCGAACATCGGCACCTCGATCGCGCTGCCGACACCCGAGACGGCGCGCGCGTGCAGCGCGGCGGAGATCGCCGCCGCGCCGTACAGCCCGACGATCTTGTCCGCCGCTGCCGACCGCCAATACCCCGGCGGGGAGCCGTCGGACGCCTGAGCGGCGGCCACCCCGGTGGCGGCCTGGATGACGTCGTCGTAGGCGGGCAGCTCCGCGTACGGGCCTCCGTCGCCATAACCCCGGAAGGCACAGTGGACCAGCTCGGGGTTGATCGCCCGCAGCGACCGGGCGTCGATCCCCAGGCGCTGCGCGGCCGCGGGCCGCACGTTGTGCATCAGGACGTCCGACCGTCGCACCAGCCGGTACAGGGCCTCGAGCCCGGTGTCGGTCTTCAGATCGAGCACGATGGACCGCTTCCCGCGGTTGGCCGTGACGAAGATGGGCCCGAGCCCGTTCCCCTCGACCTGGTTGATCGCGCGGACGGTGTCGCCCTCGGGCGGCTCCACCTTCACGACGTCGGCGCCCCAGTCGGACAGCACCTGGGCGCTGTAGGGGGCCATGAAGACCGAGCTGAGCTCCAGTACCCGCACGCCCCTCAGTGGCAACCGGACGTCGTGCCCCGTACCGTCCCGCGTTCTCAACAACAGTCCCACCTCCTGTGCAGCTCTGCGATATCCTCCTCATGTTAGAATACCCCTCTGCTAGATGGAAGCCAGTGAGGATGAGGGCAGTGGGCCGCGCGGCGGAATCCGGAGCCCGTCATGAGGAGGTGCACCGCGGCATGAGCCTTGCGGAGCTGCAGGTCACACGGACCGACGACATCGAAACCTGGGTCGTTCACGACCCGCCTACCCGCAACGCGATCACCTCCCCGTCGATGATCGACAGCATCGTGCGGGAGGTCGGGCGGATCAACGGCGACCAGACCGTCCGCTGCGTGATCGTGACCGGCGCGGGCGGAGCGTTCTCCTCCGGTGGCAACGTGCACGACATGGTCGCCCGGCGGGGCATGTTCAGCGGCGGGCCGTACGAGCAGTTCCAGGGCTATGCGAACGGCATCCACCGCGTCGCGCGCGCGGTCTCCACGTGCGAGGTCCCGCTCGTCGCCGCGGTCAACGGGCCCGCCGTCGGGGCCGGATGCGACCTCGCCCTCCTGTGCGACCTGAGGATCGCCTCGACGAACGCCTTCTTCGCCGAGAACTTCGTCCAGCTGGGTCTCATCTCCGGAGACGGCGGCGCCTGGTTGCTGACCCGCCTCGTCGGACCCGCGCGCGCGGCCGAGATGACGCTGACCGGTGACCGCGTCGACGCGGCGACGGCGCTCGAGTGGGGCCTGGTCAACGCGGTCTCCGAACCCGCGGACCTGCTGCGCGAGGCGAACGCGCTGGCGCGCCGGGTGGCCAAGAACCCAAGCTCCTCGGCCCGCTTGGCGAAGGCGCTGCTGCGCAGGTCGGCCGACCTTTCGTTCGACTCAGTCCTGGAGCTCAGCGGAACCATGCAGGCCCTGGCCCACCACACCGAGGCGCACCGGAACGCGACGAGGGCGTTCGCGGATCGCAGCGTGAACAAAGCAAGCGACGTGTCGTGAGGCCCGGCCACCTCGACGAGCCCCACCCGAGGATCGGACGACGACGCGATGGCGAAGTCTCACCTGGTCCTCGGCCTGGGCGCCGTGGTCAGCAACGGCTACGGCCTCTCGAACCGCGCAGGCGCACGGGAGCCGGTCGAGGTCGCCCTGCAGTCCGGCGTCACGCTGATCGACACGGCGGCGGTCTACGCGGGCGGTGAGTCCGAACGCGCCTGCGGTACGCCTAGGCATGCGCAAGGTCATTTGGACGTGCAGCAGCGTCTTCGGTCCGCGCTCCGCGCGCCGGTCCGGGATCGTCGACAACTCGTCGGTTCCTGATCCGCAGGGCGTCGACGGCGGGGCCAAGTTGACGGGCGACAAGCTCGCCCTCGGCCACGCGGACATCGGGCTGAACAAAACCGGCATCCGTCCGCCCCGTGTCTACGGCTTCGGCGAGCACGTCATGCTGACGCGAGGAGGTGGCAGCTCCTGACTGAACAACCTCCCTGTACCGGCCCACCATCGGCGAAGGCCCCACGGTGCTCCCGTTCGGCCGCCTTTCCCTCGAATTCCTCTAGGACGTCAGGCGTCTGCTTCCCGACGCCGCCATCACGCGGGACCTGGACGACCTGGATCCGCCACAAGGGGCGAGGGTCGTCGACGTGGCGCCCGGCTCGCCGCCGTTGAAGAAGCGCAGCGAGACACCTCCCCGGGGCCGGAGAATTCCGCTGGACGCGGTCACATCGGGAGGTCGATCAGGTGAGCCAGGTTCGCCCGGTGTATGCCGCCAGTGCCGAAGGCGATCTGGTCGGCCTTCGCACGCTTGAGGTACAGGTGTGCCGGGTGTTCCCAGGTCATGCCGATCCCGGCGTGCAGCTGCACCGCTTCCTCGGCTGCGGTCACCGTGAGGTCGCCGCAATAGGCCTGCGCGACCGTGGCCGCGATCTCGATGTCCGGATCGCCGGCGGCCAGCGCGGCGGCCGCGTTGCGGGCGGCGGCGTCGGCGGAGTCGACGTCGATGGCGAGGTCCGCGAGGCGGTGTTTGAGCGCCTGGAACCCGCCGACCACGCGGCAATACCAACCGCGGCGATCGGCGATGTCTCTAGAGCCTAGGACTGAAGGGACCTGTCGTCATCCGTGTTGCGCTC
This sequence comes from Saccharomonospora sp. NPDC046836, assembly GCF_040645195.1. Lineage (NCBI taxonomy): Bacteria > Bacillati > Actinomycetota > Actinomycetes > Pseudonocardiales > Pseudonocardiaceae > Saccharomonospora > Saccharomonospora sp. NPDC046836. The sequence goes on along the minus strand of NZ_JBEYXW010000030.1, from coordinate 17,579 downwards.
GGGACTTTCGTGCGTCGCATTGCTTGCGTCTGCGAGTGCCAGCCCCCGAGTCTCGGGTGCGAGCACGAGGCATGACACGAATCCTGCCAGGCTGAATGCCGCTGCGATCAGCATGACCGGACCGGTACCGATGGAATTCAACGCGATTGGTGTCAGCAGGAGCATAATGACAGCGACCGCCCTGCTGGCCGAAACGGTGATTCCGAGTGCGGTTCCCCGCAGTTCAGTCGCGAACAGCTCCGACGGGTAGAGGGCCTGCAGAAAGCTTGGACCGCCGGTAAACAAGGCGTACGCGCAGAACGCGACGATGACGAGCGCGATCGAGCCATGGGGCATTACCCCTAGGATTACGAGCGGGACAGTCATGAGCCCGAATGACCCAACGATCAGCGGGCGCCGCCCAATCTTCTCCACGAACAGCAGCGCTGGAATAATGCCGATTCCGCTCACAAGAGAGATGACCAACGCGCCCAGAATGGCCACACCCCCGCCGGACATATTGAACGCCTCCAAGATGAGAGGCGAATAGACATAGATTATATTCAAGGGGACGATTGAAAATGTCCAGAAAAGGACGCAGAAAATAAGACGGCGGCGGTACCGAGGTGTCCAGAGTGTCGCAAGGTTGCGGCCAGTGTTAGCCTTACCCTCATTAAGGGCTCGCAACATCTCGTCGGTGACATTCACGCGGTACACTCGAGCCAATACGCCGCGCGCTTTCTCGAGTTGCCCCTTGTTAACCAGCCATCGTGGCGACTCCGGCAGCCCGATCCTGCCTAGCGCAAAGAGGAAAGCGAAGACCGCAGTACTCCCCAACATTAAGCGCCAAGCGTCGGCACCTTGCGTGGTCACCAACGCGTAGCCAATCGCATAGGCCGCACTTGCGCCAACGAACCACATGAAGCCGAGAAGCGTCAGGATACGGCCTCGTGACTTTCGGGGCAACCATTCCACCAACAGGGCAGGCGACAAAGAGTAGTCTGCTCCGATCGTGATCCCGGAGACGATGAGGAGTACAGCAAGTAGAGTGGTACTCGTTGAGAATGCAGCCCCAATGGATGCGACAATAATCACCAAGAAATGCAGCATGAAGAGAAGTTGTCGACCGATGCGGTCGCTCAGGCGCCCGACGATCACTGCACCAAAAAGTAGCCCTGTCGCAATAGTGCTCCCGAGCACGCCAAGAGTCGACGGTGAGACGTCGAACGACTCTTCAACCCCCGGGAGAGCTATAGCAAGCGCGCTCATTATATAGCCATCGAGGAATATGCCGCCAAATGTTGCCAAAGTTAGCCGTAGGTGAAACCTCGAAAACTTCGCATTGTCAATCAGTGTACTGGTCACGAAAGCCTCCTGCCCTCATGAATGCTGCTCTTGTTGCAGTTCTCCAACAGCAAAGACGCGCTTTACGCGATCTGCGCCTCTAGCCGACCACGGATGACTTCCTCAGCACCGTCGACCATGCGCCGTACGAGCTCATCGACAGTGGGGACGTCGTTGATCAAGCCTTGGGCCAGTCCGACGGTCCACACACCGGCCTCAGGATCACCGTTTTCGAATACTGTGCGGCCGCGGGCCCCGCTGACCAGGTCTCGCACATCCTCGAACGTGCCGCCAGAGGTCAAGATCTCGATGGCTTCACGACTGACCTCGTTGGCAGCGACGCGGGCAGTGTTTCGCAGCGGGCGGAAGAGCAGGGCGGTGTCGTGTTCAGTAGATGCGACGATGTGTTTCTTGATCTCGGAGTGGATCGGTGACTCCTGAGTGCACATGAAGCGGGTGCCCATGTTCACCCCGTCGGCGCCCAGCGCCAGCGCCGCGACCAGGCCGGCGGCATCGGCGATCCCTCCCGATGCGAGCACCGGGATGTTCAGCTGCCGCGTCGCCGCCGGGATCAAGACGAGACCGGGGATGTCGTCCTCGCCGGGGTGTCCCGCACACTCGAAGCCGTCGATGCTGACGGCGTCCGCGCCGACGCTCTGCGCCTTGAGCGCGTGGCGCACGCTGGTGCACTTGTGGATCACCTTCACGCCGTGGCTTTTGAAGTGAGGCATATGGTCCGCCGGATTTGCCCCAGCGGTCTCGACGATGGTGACGCCGGACTCGATGATCGCCTCGCGATACTCGTCGTAGGGCACCGGCTTGATCGTTGGCAGGATGGTGAGGTTGACACCGAACGGCCGGTCGGTCAGGTCGCGACAGCGCGTGATCTCTCGCGACAGTTCCTCCGGCGTCGGCTGGGTCAGACCGGTCAGTATCCCGAGTGCGCCCGCATTGGAAACGGCGGAGACGAGTGCGGCGGTGCCGACCCACTGCATGCCGCCCTGGACGATGGGGTGCTCGACGCCGAACATCTCGGTGAATCTGGTCTTCAGCATGTGCTGGTCTCCTCATCGGTGCGAAGGGCGGCGGTCGGCGGGCAGGCGTGAGAGTTGGGACCCGCTGCGACGGTGAAGCCGCAGCCCGCGATGCTGATCGGAGAATCCAGCCCCTGCACCACGATTTCGCGCAGGCCGGGGTGGCCGTTCGTGGCGCGGATTTCGAGCCGTCCGCCGGGCCATCGGATCTGGAGCCGGTCGTCCTGAGCGCTCGCCACTTCGTCGCCACGCAATACTTCGACGAACAGCCTCCTCGACGCCGCCAGGTCGGTGGAATAGAGCACGAACGAATCGATGGTGACGCGCCGCCGAGGCTTTACGGCCATGATGCCGGCCCACCAGTCCCGGTCCCGACCGTCGCGCACATGTGGCAGTTGCGCTGCTTCGACAGCTGGGGCGATCTCGCCGCGGTGGCGAGCTGCCGGCGAGGCGAGGGAGCTTTGTCCGAACTGGACAACAATGCCGTGCCGGCGGTCTGGCATCAGGAACGCCTCGCGCCAGGGTGGGTAGTCGTGGCTCTCCTTGACCACCGTGTAGCCGAGCTTCCGGGCATGGTCGATGCTCGCTCGCAGGTCCGGGACCATGAACGTGATGTGGTGAGGCCCCTCTCCGCGCGTGTCGAGAAATCTGGACACGAACCCGATTGCTTCATCGTCCGCGGGTTCGATGACCTCGAGACAGGAACCACCATGATCTTCGCCGATGTAGGAGGTGGCGTAGCGGCATTCCGTGATCCGCTCACCAGCGAAGACGCGCGCACCGAGTTCCCGTCGAAGGTGGCCCAGCGTGCCGGCCGCGTCGTTCGTGGCGAGGGCCACGTGATCGAGGTCGAACCCGTCACCGGCCATGGATCGCCGGCCCCGTCAGCCACGCGCGGTCCTCGATCAGATCCCTGCAGGTCTCGGCCGACTTCCACTGCGGGGAAGACAGCAGGGCCCGGTGAAAGGAGATGAGCGTGTCGACGCCTTCGATGGTGAACTCGTCGAGCGCCTGAATCATCCGGGTGGTGGCATCAGCACGGTCCTGCCCGATGACCAGCACTTTCGCCAACAACGGGTCGTAGTAGGTGGGCACGGCGGATCCTTGGTCGATTCCGGAGTCGACCCTGATGTGGGATCCGTGCGGCTCTTCGTAGGCGGTGATCGTCCCCGGCGAGGGCATGAAGCGGCGTGCGGGGTTCTCGGCGTTGACCCGGCACTCGATGGCATGGCCGGTCGAATGGATGTCGCTCTGGGCCAGGGTGAGCGGTTGACCCGCGGCAATGCGGATCTGCTCGGCGACTATGTCCACGCCGGTGACCATCTCGGTGACACCGTGCTCGACCTGGACCCGGGTGTTCATCTCGAGGAAGTAGAAGTCCTCCCCATCGAGCAGCCCTTCCACCGTGCCCGCCGATCGATAGCCGATCGCCCTGGCCGCGTCGACGGCCACCGCCCAGATCCGCTCGCGCAGGGCGGGGTCCACGTGCGGTGCGGGTGTCTCTTCTACCAGCTTCTGGTGGCGCCGCTGCACGGAGCAGTCACGCTCGAACAGGTGGATGACCGAGCCGGAGGCGTCTCCGAGGACCTGGACCTCGATGTGCCGCGGATCGTGCAGGTACCGCTCGAGGTATACCTCTGGATTGCCGAAAAAACGCTGGCCCTCCGAGGATGCGGCATCAATGGCGCGCTCCAGGTCTTGTGGTGACTTGGCGACGCGAAAGCCCTTGCCTCCGCCCGCCCCCGAGGCCTTCACCGCGACCGGGTAGCCGATCGCGTCAGCCGTCCGGGCAGCCTCCGACGCGGTGGTCACGGGCTCGGTCGAGCCCGGCACGATCGGGACGCCGGCGGCTCTCATGACATGGCGTGCTGAGACCTTGGACCCCATCAGTGACATTGCTTCGGCGGTGGGACCGATGAATACGATGCCCGCCTCCTCGCATGCCCGCACCAGCTCTGGGTTCTCCGACAGCAGCCCGTATCCGGGATGGATGGCCTCGGCGCCCGTGGTGAGCGCGGCCTCGATGATGCGGTCGATCCGTAGGTAGCTCTCCGCCACCGGGCCCTCACCGATGAGTACCGCCTCGCTGGCGCGCCGCACGTGCACGGCATCGGCGTCGGCACTCGAATACACGGCGACCGAGGCGATTCCGAGGTTGTCGAGGGTCCGGATGATTCTGACCGCGATCTCGCCGCGGTTGGCGACGAGCACCTTGGAGAAATAGGTCATGGCTGACCGATCGTGACCAGCGGCTGGCCGTCGTTGACGCTGTCGCCGGCGGCGACGTGGATCGCGGTCACGGTGCCGGAGACCTCGGCCTCGATCGGGATCTCCATCTTCATGGCTTCCAAGATGACGAGATCATCGCCCTCTGCCACGTGGTCGCCGACGCTGACCTCGATCTTCCAGACCGCGGCGGTGACGTCGGATACGACGGTGATGCTCATGCTGATTTCTTCTTTCCTCAGGGACGGATCCGCCACTGGCGGGACTGGGGCCCAAGCGTCGTGGCCAAGGCATGAAGCGACGCGTTGAGGTGGGCGGCGACGACCGAGCGCGTGTCGCGCGGGTCGATCATCTGCTCGACACCGAACGCCTCGGCCGTCTTCCACGGGTCGACCGTGGCCCGCATGCGCTCCTCGACCAGCCGGCGAAATGCCTCGGGGTCATCGGCTGCTTCGATCTCGCGACGGAACCCGGCTTCGACGCCGCCTTCGACGGGAAGGTCGCCCCATTCACCGCTGGGCCAGGCGAGACGTAGCCCCAGCCGATCCGGGTTGGAGGTTGCCGAGACGGCCATGCCGAACGCTTTACGAACATGCACGGTGATGACCGGGACCTCGGCCTCGATCATCGACTGGATCGCTCGCATACCCCAGCGGACGACGTTGGCCCGCTCGGCGTCGGGGCCGACCATGAAACCGGGAACGTCGACGAAATAGACGATCGGGAGATGGAAGGTCGAGCACATGTCAACGAAGCGCACCTGCTTCTCCGCGGCGGCGCCGTCGAGCGCGCCGCCGAGGAACCGCGGGTTGTTCGCCACGACGCCGATGGGGATGCCATCGATCCTGGCCAGCCCGGTCGACAGGCTTCGTCCCCAGTCCGCCCCGATCGCGAAGTAGCTGTCCCGGTCTACGATCGTCTCGATCATCTTCTGCACCGGGTAGGGGCGGCGACGGTTCTCCGGAATGATGTCGAGCAGTTCCTCGCCACGACGATCAGTCGGGTCCGAGCGGTCACCGCGGGGCGGGAGCTCCCATACGTTCTGTGGCATGTAGCTGAGGAACCGGCGCATCTGCGCGATCGCGTCCTCGTCGTTCTCGGCGATGTTGTCGATGGCGCCGGTGAGGCCCGTGTGCACCTGCGCGCCGCCGAGCTCGTGCTTGTCGACGTCGATGCCGAGCGCGCGCTTGACCAGCGGCGGACCTCCGGCGAACATCACGGAGTCCTGTGTCATGACGCTGAAGTGGCTCAACACCGAGCGGCCGGCGGTGCCGCCGACCGCGGCACCGCTGATCATCGTCGTGACCGGCACCTCGCCGAGCAGTTGGTAGCTGCGTTGCCAGCTCATGGAGCTCACCAGGTAGGCGTGCCCCTTGGTCACCTGCGCGGCGACATCGCCGCCGATGCCCTCCATGAAGAGCATCAGCGGAATCCGGTATTCGTGGGCAAGGTCCTCGACGAATCCGCCCATGCCACCTTTGAACCGCTCGAGGTAGTTCTGCGGAGCTCCACCCCGAACTGTGAAGTCCTCACCGCCGACCGCCACGTGCCGCCCGTCCACGGTGGCCAGCCCGGCGACATAACTCGAGGGGAGCGTCCCAATCGACTCACCCGCACCGTTGCGCTCGTGGAACACCGCGAACTCGCCGATCTCGTGGAACTCCGAGGTCGCGTGTTCAATCCGCTCTCGGATGGTGAGTCGGCCTTGGTCGTGGGCTCGCTGGACTCGGCGCTCGCCACCCAGGGACTGGGCCGCCGCGCGGCGCCGGTCCAGTTCGGCCAGCGCCTGCCTCCAGGTGAAGGTCACCGTGTGCTCCTGTCCTGGGGGGAACGGTCTCCCCGGGTTTGATGTGCATGAATGCTTGGGCCTTCGACAGCCCGAGACAGCAGATGCTTTTGGATGGCGGCGGTGCCGGCTCCCCGCACGAACTCCGATTCGGTGACCACCTCGACCAGGTCGGGGACCGCGAAGCGCGGAAGTGCCCGGTGGCATGCCTCGAAGAAACGTCTGGGGTCGAAGGCGCCGGGGTCCTGGGTTGCGACGAAGATCTTGATGCGGTCTTCACCGCCCAGCGGGTCAGGGATCCCGATCGCTGCACACGCGTCGACACCGGGCAAGGTCCGCACGATCGTCTCGAGTTCCCAGGACGAGATGTTTTCGCCCCGGCGGCGCAGGCTGTCGGTGAGCCGGCCTTTGTAGAACAAGAAGCCGTCGGCGTCCAAGAGGCCGAGGTCGCCGGTGTGGAACCACAGGCCCCGCCACGCCTCACGGGTGGCGTCGTCCCGCTTCCAATAGCCCGCCGAAATGATGTTGGCGGACAATGGCCGGTAGACGATCTCACCCACCGCACCCGGCGGCATCGGCTGGCCGTGCTCGTCTTGGATTTCGACGTCGTAAGTAGACAGTGCCTTGCCAGCGCTTCCGCGACGGCGGTTGCCCGGGGTCTCGAACGTCACGCCATTTGCCTCTGTTTGCCCGTACATGGCGAGCAGCGGTACTCCGAGCTGGTCCTCAAAGTACCGATACGCCTCCTCCGGTACGGGGGCGCAGATGATGCAGCGCAGCGAAACGTCGTCGGGTGCAGGAGGGGTTGTTGTGGTGAGCGCCGAAAGCATGGCGCCCACGGCGATGCCGATGGTCGCGTCGAATCGTGAGACGTCTGCCCAGAAGCAGCTGACACTGAACCGGCGTCGATACGCCATGACAGCACCTGTCTGCATGCACATAGGCAGGAGAAGATGGGCATCGACGTGGAAGAACGGCTGAGAGAAGTAGACAACGTCGCCTTGGCCGACGTCGACGATGGACGCCCACACCGCGCCGAGATTGGAAAAGTACCCCCGGGGAAGCACGACCCCCTTGGAGGGGCCGGTCGTGCCCGACGTGTACAGGATCGTGGCATGAGTCTCCGGCGGAATGTCGACCTGCAGTTCGACTAGGCGGCCGTGATCTTCCTCCGTGAACATCGGAAGATCACGTGTGCTCATGCCGATCGTCACAACATCCATGGTCGGCAGATCGATCGCTTCGCCACTGATCACAAGCTCCGGCTCCGAGTCTGAAAGGACGTGGTCGAGCATGGCCCCCTTGAGCTCGTTGTTGACTGAGATCTCGATAGCCCCGAGCCACCACACGGCGTATTGCCAGATGAGGCGCTCGAGCGTGTTCCCCTCGATCAGGGCAACGCGCTGGCCGCGCCGCACCCCTCGTTGTTCCAGGAGCAGTGCGGCCCTTCGGGTCAAGTCTGCGAACTCACCGACGCTGACTCGCACCCCCTCGCTGCGCAGCAGGAGTGCATTATGGCGCCCACGCTCGGCCTCAATCAGATCGACTGTCGGACTCATCCTGTCGACCCCCAATCGTTGGCCCCATTGACCCTTCACGTTGCACCCCTTTCTCATCTCGATCTGGACACATGGCGTCTGCGGTCACAGCCTGACAACCTGTCGGACGCCGCGAATCCTCGTCAGCCTGACCAGCAGGACGGCCGCCTTCCAAGGGGTGACGAAACCAGGAGCGATGGCCATCGATCGGTGGTCCGAAACGTAAAGGATCATTCCCATTCATTCCGATGGCACCGCTTGAGCAGTTTGCGAGAGCCATGATGCTTCGGTGCATGGCCCTTTTTTACGTCGATCAGTCGGAATAGAGTGGTGTGAGGATGCTCGCCTCACATGTGCGATGTCAAGTACTACGAGGGAAAAGAGTCTGTTACGTGCACTGTTGAGCCGATTTGACCCGCTCAATTTGCCAACGGGATATCGATCCTGGAATATATATCCCAGGATCGAAAAAGAGAGGTGACTTGTGCCTAAGATCGTTGATCATGTAAAGCGTCGCGAAGAATTGTCCGACGCCACTCTTCGGTTGCTCGCGAGGTCAGGACTGCGGGCGATCACGACACGCTCGGTCGCCGAGGAAGCGGGTTGGTCGACCGGGGTGGTGAATCACTACTTCAGCTCTCATCACGACTTGTTGATCCAGGCACTGCGGCGGGCCGTCCAACGCCAGACGGACTACGTGCGGACGGTTACCCGTCGCGCCGGCGACGACCCTCTCGAACGGCTGCGGCTTATGATGCAGGCCTCGCTGCCCTTGGATGAGCGCAGCGTCTCGCTCCTACGGATCTTCCTGATCTTCTACGCCGAGGCTGGAGACAACACTGAGGCAAGCGAGGAGGTGCGTGAGTACCTGAGCTCGTGGCGGCGCTCAGTGACCCGCCTGATCAAGGCCGCGCAGTCGGCCGGCCAGATCTCTGCCGACCTCGAGGCCGTCGACCTCGCCAGCGACCTGATCGCCCTGGCGGACGGGCTTGCCATCCACGCGATCCTCGACCCCGATGTCCTGACACGCTACGAGCAACGTGGTACCGCTCTGCTCGCGCTCCTTGAGGGGCGTTGGAGCCTCCGGGTTGAACGCACCGAGCGCGTCAACACAGAGCGCCGCCCGCGCCGACCATCCTGAGAGCCAGGTTCGCGTACAAATCTGCCACCTCATCCCGGGACAGCGTGCCCGCCGGGTCGTACCAGGTGTGGACGTGTTCGCACAGGGTGATGATAGCCAAGGACGTGACGGTTTCGTGGTCAACGGCGAAGGCACCGGCCTCGACGCCGGCGGCGAGAATGCTCCTCAGCTTGTCGATCACAGGCGTGACCATGTCGTCGACACGACGGGCCTGATCGACCGCCAGTTCGTTGGCGAGCTGACTCCAGCCGAACGTCTTCGACAACTCGCCGTCACGCAGCTGGTAGTCCACATACCGGTGTACGAACGTCGTCAAGGCCGCAACCGGATCCTTCTCGGACTTCGTCAGCTCGAGATGGTCGTAGAACCGCTGGTACTCGCGTTCGATCACCACGAAGCAAAGGTCTTGCTTCGACTTGACATACCAGTACAGCGCGCCGGCCGTCACTCCCGCGTTCCTGGCCACCGCGCCGAGGGTCGCGCCCGCGTAGCCTCGGCGGACGAAGAGCTGGAGGGCAGCGTCCAAGATCCGGTCCCGGGTCCCGGGCTCGGTTGCCGTCTCCAGTCCCACGGCGTGGGCTTCGCATTGCGACATCGCCTCGAACTCCTCCAGCTGGATCCGGTACCGCGAAACTATGTTCGCACCCGGACGGGACGCGGGCGGGACGACCATCGCCACCCAACGCGCGCGATTCAACCCACGTCGCTCCGCCCGGGTGGCACCAGCGCTGCGAAGGTGTCCATGGGATGCGGGCCGAGTGCTGAGATCGACAGGCTCGACACACCCGCCTCCCAATACTCCTGATACCGATCCCGAACCTGCGACACCGTGCCCCAGGCGCCGATCGCATCGAGCATGGCCGGAGAGATGATGCCGGGCACCGCGCTCAAGCCCTTGCTGGCATACACCGATCGGAGGGCCTCGACCTCGGCCGCGAATCCGTACCAGGTCAACGCCTTCTGGTACGACGGCGCGGTCAGGTAGAAGGCCAGAGCGGAAGCAAGCTCGGCGCGAGCCGCGTCGCAATCTTCCGTGACCCAGGTCGGCACCGCCAGGACGACCTCGGGCATCGGTCGCTTCACGGCCTGTGCGCCCCGGCGCACCTGGTCGAGAACGGTCGCCACGGCGTCCACAGGGACGAAGTTGAGATGGACCGCGTCGGCGACTTCGCCAGCGAGCCTGAGCATCTGGGGATTCAGCGCCGCCAGCGCGATCTCCGGCATCGAGTCTGGGACGTGCTTGAGCTGGAAACCAACGGACCGGACGTGGTCGCCGTGGTGATCTGACCGCCAGCCCACCAGCATGTCACGCAGGGCGCTGACTGACTCCCGTGCGCGTGCGATCGGCGCACCGAAATCGCCACCGTGCCACGCCTCGACGATCACGCGGCTGGACACACCGAGCCCGAGGCACAGCCTACCCGGGGCCAACGCGGCGATCGTGGCCGCGCCCGACGCCACGGTGGGCAGGCTACGCGGTCCGAGTGGCACGATCGCCGTGCCCAGTCTGATGCGCGAGGTTCGCTGGGTCGCTGCTCCCATCATGGCGAAGATCTCCGGATCGGTGATCTCGGCCATCCAGGCGTCAGCAAAACCGTTGTCGTCGGCCCACGCACACAAGTCGAGCTGCTCAGTTGCGGGCAGGTCATTGCGAACGTCGAGACCCAACCGCCTCCTCATGCCTCGCCCTGATCGGCGCCGATGAGGTCAGCCAAACCAGCAAGCGTCGAGGACTGCCGGGACAGCGAGGGAAGCTCGACCTCGATCCCGCCGTAGGACGTCGGATCGAGCCGTGCGATCTCACTGAACCATCGCGCGGTGTCGAGCACCTCAGGCCCATGGACGCCATGGGGGAGGTCACCTGAGGCGAGCTGCCCGAGCGCGGCCACCAGCGGGATCGCGGTGGTGTCGTTCATGGGGTCTTGGTTCGCCATCGAAATGAGCGCGCTTGCTTCTGTGGCTCCGATCCTGCCGCGGACCTCGACCCCGATTCCGAGCTGGCTGGGCTGAGGATTGCGGGCAACCGCCGCGTTGTGACGATCGGTCAGGAACTGGGCGACAAACGTGCGTGCGTCGATCTTTTGGCCGTGGACGGTGACCTCGGTGTCGGACAGCAGGCCCACACCCCTGAGCATTTGGAAGATCGCAGTGGACCCCGCGGGGACCAATGACCCCTTGTTCCGCACAGTTCCGACATTCAGCACGCGCGGCAGCGTGACGGTTTCTGGATGTCCAACGTCGAGCACCGGGTACGGGCCCAGAGGCTCTTGGAAGGGAAAGATCCGCTGACTGGACGACTGGAACGGCCGAATCGTCTCGCGCTGGCCGTCTGTCCACACCGGAATGTCCCGATCGATACCGTAAAAGAAGTGCTCCAGCGGGGCCCGGCCACCGGGACGGCGATCGCCCTGGACCCAACAGATGTCGATGCCCTCGATGACGCTGAACCTCTGGGCGAGCAGCGTCGCGAAGCCGTTCGCCACACCGGGGCTGCACCCCGCGCCGGTGATGGCCGTGACGCCATTCGCCTTCGCCTGGTAGTCGAGGGCGATCATGGCTTCGGCCGCCTCGGCGTCGTCACATACGTCGATGTAGGGCAAGCTGGCGGCGAACGCGGCCCGCGCGACCCGAGCGCCGAACAGGTAGTAGGGCCCAGCGAAGTTCACGACCACGTCGTGCCCCGTCAGCGCGGCCGCGAGCGAACTCTCGTCTGTCACGTCGACGCGCAGGTTGCGCGCACCCGAGACCTTCGAGTCCTGAAGGTCGGCCACCGTGACGGTGTGCCCCTCCGCGACCAAGGCCTGTACCGCCCGCGATCCCATCACGCCAGCACCGCCGACCACTACTACAGATAGCGTCATGACATCTCCTCATTGAACGACCAATCAGGAGGCTAGGCAACTTCCCGCGAGCCCGTCAACCTCTGGCTCGAGCGCCTTGAATGAGCATTTGCTTAGTTCGGGTATGGGTGCCATGATGCGCTGGCAACGCCGGAGGAAGGACTGTCGCGATGACTGCCATGACAAGCCACGAGGACGTATACGGCTCCATCTCGGATGGAGTAGGCACGATCACCCTGAATCGGCCTGCGCGGCGCAACGCCATCTCGTCCTCGATGCTCGTCGGCCTCGGAGATCTGCTTGAGCAGATGGAGGCCTCGCCCGACGTCGGATGCGTGGTCATCACAGGCGCTGGTACTGCCTTCTGCTCCGGTGGTGACGTGCTCGACTTTGAGGCGCGCGGCGGCGAAGGCAGCGGATCCGATCACGTGGACCCGGCCCGCGTCGAGGAGCAGTTGGGACATCAGCGACGTACCGTCGGCATGATCTACTCGATGAGCACCCCCGTCGTCGCCTCCCTGCCAGGCGCCGCCGCCGGAGCAGGTCTAGGGTTCGCGCTCGCCGCCGACCTGAGAGTCGGCTCGTCCCAGACGCTGATGGTTACTGCCTTCGGGAATGTCGGCTTGTCCGGCGACTACGGGGTTGCCTGGCTGCTCCATCAACTGGCGGGACCAGCCAGGGCACGTGAATTGTTGTACCTCAGCACCCGCCTTGATGCGCAGGAGTGCCTCAAGCTGGGCCTGCTCAACTACGTGACCGAACCGGATGACCTTGCCGAGCACACCCGGCACGTCGCGACCGCGCTCGCCCGCGGGCCACGAACCGCCCTAGCGCACATGAAGCGCAACCTCACCGAGGCTCCTAGCTCGACACTCTTCGAGTCGATGACGGCCGAGGTCCCGCGGCATAAGGAATGCGGCATTACGACCGACCACCTGGAAGCCATCGCGGCGTTTACGAAGAAGGAAACACCGGTCTTCGGCCACTAACGTCCCCAGCGTTGATCCCACTGGTCAACCTTGATTCTGCCGTATCGCCTCTGGTTCGCGCCTCGACCGCGGCCTCCGTGGTCTACTTGCCGGCGCAGCGAGATCGGTAGAGCAATGAAGTCGCCGAACCGCTGGGTCAAGGCAACCGTTCGGACCGTCGGCCCGGTAGGAAAACCGCCGCGGTATCGGTGGGCTGCCGAATCACACCGTACCCCGCAGCCCGGGAACCACCTGGGTGGCAAACGACTGCAGGAAGCCGACCTGATCGTGTCCGGACGGGTGGAAGACCAGGTGGTTGAAGCCTGCCTCCTTGTAGGGACGGACGTCGTTGATGACCTCCTCGAGCACCTGCTCGATCGGCAGGGCGCCGGCCGCGGCGGCCATGGCTACCGAGAGTCTTCGAGTCCGTACTTTGTTCGGGAGTTAGTGACAGCGGCGCCCAGAAGCGGGTGTTCTCCAGTGCCTCGTCGCGGGTGGGGGCGTAGGAGAGCTTGATATCGATCATCTTCTCCAGCGTGCCTGCCGGCCTTCCCTCATGGTGAGCTGCAACGTCCAGCCGGTGATCGGGTCAAGACCAATGCGAAGGATGCGGTGCACCTGGCGCCGCTGCTGCGGCTGGGTGAGATCACCCCGGTCGTGGTGCCCACCGTGGCTCAAGAGGCGGCGCGGGAGCTGGTGCGGGCTCGGGAGGACTGCCGTGGTGATCTGATGCGTGCACGGCACCGGTTGTCCAAACTGCTGCTGCGGCAAGGGATCGTCTACCCGGGCGGGCAGGCCTGGACCGGCGCGCACGACCGGTGGCCGCGCCAGCAGCACTTCGGCACCCCGGCCACGACGGTAGCGTTCGAGTCCGACCACAAGGCTGCGATCGCGATCACTGCCCGCCGTGACCGGCTCGACAAGGCGATCGTCGAACTGGCCGCCGACAGCGAGTTCACCCCGGTGGTGCGGCGGCTTGGTTGCCTGCGCGGGATATCCACCCTGACTGGGTTCGCCCTTGCCGTCGAGATCGTGACTAGCACCGGTTCACCGGCGCCACGGTCGGAGCGTTTGTCGGTCTGGTGCCCAGCGAGCACTCCTCCGCGACCTCGCGGGTGCAAGGCTCGATCACCAAGACCGGCAACACCCACCTCCGCCGGTTACTCGTCGAAGCCGCCTGGCACCAGCGCGCCCGCTACGTCGCCGGCAAGACGATCCGCGACCGGTGGGACTCGCGCCGGCAGCCGCCCGGCAAACGCGGGCAACCTCGACCCTAGACACGCGGTACAGCTCCTGCCGAACAGCCCGTCCTGCGGTAACCAGCCGCGGGAGGTCAGATCGTAGACCGACTAATCAACTCACACAGATTTGATCATGACGCTCTTGGTCTCAAGAAACGCTTCCATCCCCTCGGGGCCGCGCTCGCGACCGATCCCGCTCTGCTTGTAGCCGCCCATGGGCATCTGTTTGAGTACAGAATCGTCGCGGAATCCGTTGATCCAGACGATTCCTGCACGTACTCCCCGCGCGAACCGCATCGCTGTGGAGAGATCGGCCGACCAGCAGCCCGCAGCGAGTCCGTATGCGGTGCGGTTTGAGAGCGCGATCGCCTCGTCGACGTCACGGAACGACAGTACCGCGAGCACCGGACCGAAGATCTCCTCCTGCGCGATCTGCGCATCCGCAGGAACCTCGTCGAAGACGGTCGGCTGGAAGAAGAAGCCCGACGCGAGATCGTCTTCGTCGGGCCGCTCGCCACCGACGAGCAGCCTACTCGTGCGCTTTCCTGATTCCGCGTGCGCGGAGACCCGCTCGAGCTGCTCGGCGCTGACCAGAGGACCACAAGTGGTCTTTGAGTCGAACGGATCACCAATCCGGGTCTGGGCCACGTGTTCGAGCAGGCGCTCCAGAAACTCCGCCTTGATGTCCTCGTGCAGCAGCAGCCGCGAACCGGCCTGACACGACTGCCCGGCCAGTCGGACGAAGCCTTTCGCCGCCGCGGCAGCCGCCCGGTCGATCGACGGCACATCTGCGAAGACGACGTGCGGCGACTTGCCGCCAAGCTCAAGGCTGACCTTACTGAGGTTGTCGCTCGCGGCGCGCATCACCGCCCGCCCGGTCGCAGACGAGCCGGTGAAGGTCACCATGTCGACCCGAGGGCTTCCTGCCAGCGCCCGACCGGCGACGGCACCGTTGTCGGCGGCACCGGTCACTACGTTGAACACCCCGTCGGGCAGGCCCGCGTCATGCAGCGCGCGCGCCAGTTCCAGCGTGCCCCCGGAGGCCTGGTGCCCCGGCTTCACGACCACGGAGCAGCCGACGGCGACCCCCGGGCAGCTCTTGTACGCCGGGGACAACGGGACGTTCCACGACGTCAACGCCCCGACGACGCCGACGGGCTCCTTCGCCACGAGACCGATCGCGTCCGCGTGCTGGCCGGTCACGGCCTCGTCCCGACGGCTGACGGCCAGGCCGGCGAAGTACTCGAGATGGTCGGCCGCCTCGGCTACTGCTCCGAGCTGGCCGGGCTGACCGACCTCTCGGGTCATCATCGACGCGATCGACGTGGCCCGTTCCCGGAGTAGCTTCGCCGCCCGCCCTAGCACGGCAGCCCGCTCGCTCGCCGACATCCGCGGCCACGGGCCGGAGTCGAACGCGGCCCGGGCCGCGACCGTCGCACGCTCGACATCGACCTCCGAGGAGTCGGCGTACGTGCCGGCCAGGGTCTGGTCGAACGGATCCCGGCGCTCAAAGGTCCGGCCGTCGGCCGCCTCGGCCCACCGGCCGTCGATGAAGTTCGCCCACGACTCCGGAGCAGCCAGCTGCTGCCTCGACATCTCCTGCGTCATCGCAGCCCCTCGTGCACCGTGTGGCCGTCTGGACTGACTGGTCTCACGCGTCATGGGGGCATACTGTCCAACGAGAATTCTGAATGTCAAGCAGTTCGCAATCAATACATAATTGACACCCTTGATAACTGCCTGGCATAGTCTCGCGTATTCGTCGGCCGAACGTCACACTTCTGCAGGGCGGGATGGGTGGGTGTCGCCTCGTCGCGGGCTGGAAGCCGTGCCGGCGTGTGGCCGCGCCACCAGGTCACTCACTACTCGACGACGAGGAACGAGGACGCGCCAGCATGAACGCCAACACCCGTGCGAACACGATCGGATTCGTCGGCCTCGGGGCGATGGGGAGCGGAATGGCCGCCAATCTCGTCGCAGCAGGGCGGGCGGTGGTCGGGTACGACATCAACGACGCCCGCAACCGGGAATTGGCCGATCTCGGTGCCAGCATCGGCTTGGATCCCGCCAACGTCGCCTCCCGCGCGGCAACGGTCGTCACCATGGTCGACACCACTGCCCAGACGCGGGAGGTCCTGCTCGGTGAGCGGGGTGCCGCCGCCGGTGCGCGCTCCGGCGATCTGGTCATCTGCACCAGCACGGTGGAGCCGACGGCGATCATCGACATCCACGACCGGCTGCGCGAGAGCGAGATCAGCATGATCGACGCGGGCGTGACCGGAATGATCAAGGGAGCGCGGGAGGGTACTCTGCGCGCCCTGGTCGGTGGCGATGCCGCGGATCTCGAGCGCGCGCGCTTCGCCCTTGAGCCCATGACGTCCGACATCGTCCACGTCGGACCGGTAGGTCGCGGCGTGATGATGAAGCTGATCAACAACATGCTGTACAAGGTCAACTCGATCGCCGCGATCGAGGCGATGGTTCTGGGCGCCAAGGCCGGCATCGACCCGGTACTCATGCGGGACGTCATCACGGCGTCGACCGGCAACAGCGTCGCGTTCGGCTACCGCGCCCAGCGCATCATCGACCGCGACTTCGACGGCGTGCGTCTGGACATCTCCTGCAAGGACCTCGAGCTCGAGGGCGGGCTCGGTCGCGCGTTCCGGGTGCCGCTGTTCATGCAGGCGGTTTGCTCGCAGGTGTACGAGATGGGCCGCGCGGCCGGTCTTGGTGACCGGGACGCCACCGCCCTGGTGACGATCTACGAGCAGCTCACCGGCACGAAGGTGACGCCCAGGCAGGGCTAGCAGAAGTGAGCTGATCGCGAACGCAGCGTCGCTGCCCGCCCCGGCGTGGGCGACGACGGTCTGCTGCCCGACTATCACGACCTGCTGCCCCAGCCCCATCACCAGGGCGGCGACGAACAGCGTGGCCGTGGCGGCCCCCAGCGGGGCCAGCACCGTCCGACCCGCGTTGACGATCAACCCGACGGCGGCCGCCCCGGCCCGGCCGAGCCGGTCCGTGATCCGGCATCATCGGTCTTATCGGCGTCTCGCTAAAGGCGTCCGGCCCGCTCGCAGGTACGGCGATCGACGCCCGACGGCTCCGAGGCGGCGGCGATGAACCAGGACACCCCTCTGGATCGCCTTCCTCCGCGGACCGAGACAGATGTCCGAAGCTGATAATCCCGGCAGCCGCCTAGACATCACCGTTCATGCCGAGCGCCAGACCGACGCTTGACTCATAGCGCGCACGACCGCCGGGGAGGGCAGGCGTTAACAGGCCTTGGCCGGTCTGGTCGATGGGATCAGCAATTAAGGCTTCCGATGAAGACCAGATCGAGCGCGTCGCCGAGCACCTCGCACACGAGAACAGCACCGCACTGGACAACAGGAATCCATAAGGCACGAGCTGCCGGCGCAACGGCCGTTTCGACTGCACAGCAGGAGTGGACGTTGCCGGCGGCGGGTGCGCCGTCGAAC